>CAKKQG010000151.1 GCA_919901875.1 Anaerolineales bacterium | reverse complement strand
GCATGGAAATCACTTGGTACGGTCATTCGTGTTTCAAACTTTCGGAGCGCAACTTGTCAATGGTTGTCACCGACCCTTTTGATAAAAGCATCGGCTACACTTTGCCGAAACTTAAAGCCGACATCGTCACGGTAAGCCACGACGCGCCCGGACACAACAACGTTGGCGCGGTGAAAGATGCGCGGGTGATCAACGGACCCGGCGAGTATGAGATCGGCGGCGTGTTCATCACCGGCGTTGCCACGCAACAAGCAGGCGGCGACAAAAAGAAAAAAGTTGAAGGGAAGAACACGCTCTACGTGTTCGACTTCGACGGCATCACCGTAGCGCACTTGGGCGATCTGGATCATGTCCCGACTCAGGCGCAAGTGGAAGAGATGGGCAATGTGCATGTCGCCCTTGTCCCCGTGGGCGGCGGCGGTGGTTTAAATTCATCGCAAGCGGCAGAAGTGATCAGCTTGATCGAACCGGCGATTGTGGTGCCGATGCACTACAAAACCGAAGATACGAATCTCAAACTCGATCCGCTCAACAAGTTTTTAAAAGAGATGGGGCTGGGAACAGTGAAGACGGAAGACAGTCTCAATGTAAAAAAGGGCAACCTGCCCGAAGAGACTCATGTGGTGGTATTGGAATATAAACACTAACGGAATACGCAATACGGATTACGTATAGCGTATTGCGTATTCCGTATTGGAGAAGATTCTATGTATAAACTCTTGATGAGTTGGAACATCAAAGCCGGTGTGGAGCAAGAGTACTTTGAATTTGTGGTGCGCGAGTTCGTGCCGGGCATTACCAAACTCGGCATTCAACCCACCGAGGCGTGGTACACCGTTTACGGCAACCGCCCGCAGATTCTCACCGGCGGCGTCGCCGACTCGCCCGACGCGATCCACAAAGCTATCAACAGCCGCGAGTGGAAATCGCTTGAAGAAAAATTAGAAGTGTACGTGGATGATCTGGAAAAGAAAGTGGTGAAGGCAACGGGCGGGTTTCAGATGTTGTGAATCAAAAAACCCTTCGGGTCTCGCAGACCCGAAGGGTTTTATTTTTAATCGTCCGACTTCTTTTTCGAACCGCTATCCGATTTGCTTTCCGTCTTGCTCTCCACTTTAGTTTCGGTCTTGCTCTCAGATTTACTTTCAGCAGACTCGGATTTCTTTTCCTTCTTCGTCGGACTTGTAACAGTTGCGCTCGACGATGAACGGCTATCGGTCTTATACCAGCCCGAACCTTTAAAGATAATTCCGCTAGGTTGGATGACGCGCTTGGCGCTGTTTTTGTTGCACTCCGGACAACGCTTGATCGGTTTGTCGGTGAACTTTTGTAATTTATCAAACTGCACGCCGCAGTTATCGCATTTGTAAGCATATAAAGGCATAGTGTTGAATCTCCAGAACTTCAACCTCTATATTATACGATGAATGTTAGATGAGCGTTAGCGCGACTAGGTGGTTGGGTAGTTAGGTGGTTAGGTGGTTAGGTGGTTAGGTGGTTAGATGGTGAGGTCGTTAGGTCGTTAGGTCGTTAGGTGGTTGGATCGTTTGAAGTTTGAAGTTTGGATTTTGGGTTTTTGGGATTTTGGATTTTATTCGTCATCCAACTCATCACCGCCATAAAGTGATCGCCCTAACATCCGGTTATACGGAGTCCACGCCTCACCTTCGGGTTTGTGTTCCAGTAGATCGCGGAAGCGACTGACCTGCGCGTTCAACTCTTCGATGTGATGTAAAGCGATTGCTTCCAGCGTTTGCGGACGACGCGGCGCGCCCCACTCCAAACGACCATGATGACTCAACATGAGATGACGCACGCGCAGCTTTAACGCTTCGGGGAAGCCGTCAACCGCGGCGAGTGCCGCCGCCACCATTTCGTCTCCGATCACCACATGCCCCACCAACTGCCCCTCATCGGTGTAATCAATATCCGTCTCCCAATCGTATTCGCGCGTCTTGCCGATGTCGTGCAGCAACGCGCCGGTGATCAACAGATCAGAATCAATTTCGGGATACAACGCCAAAACAGAATCCACTAAAGACAACACGCTCACCGTGTGTTCAAGCAGCCCGCCGATGTAAGCGTGGTGCATCTTCTTGGCGGCAGGCGCGGCGGCGAATCGTTTAACGAAATCGGGGTCGTCGAAGAAATGGTGAACGAGCCGACTCAGGTGCGGGTTCTGAATCCGCGCCACCGTGTTGTTGAGAGTCGTCAGCATCTTGTCAATGTTCTTCGCGGTCGAGGGTTGAAAGTCGCGC
>CAKKQG010000150.1 GCA_919901875.1 Anaerolineales bacterium | reverse complement strand
CGCAAGGCGGCGAGATTTTGTGCCAAGCCAACGCTCACGATAATTTCTGCTAACTCGCGCGCGTTCTTCACTTCCATGATCTTCAATGCCGCTTGCGCCGTCGGATGCACTTTGGTCGCGCCGCCGACAATGCCAACCGCCATCGGCATTTCAAGTGTGCCGACTAAATTCCCATCTTGATCTTTGCCCCAATGACTCAACGATGTGTAACGTCCACTACGCGCGGCGTAAGCGTGCGCGCCAGCTTCAATCGCACGCCAATCGTTTGCCGTGGCGATCACGACGGCGTCCACGCCGTTCATGATGCCTTTGTTGTGAGTCGCCGCGCGATACGGATCGGCGACGGCGAAGGCGTAGGCTTCGATGATTCGATCTCGCACATTCTCTCCCGTGTAATCGCCGAAGGCTAATGCTTGTGTTGGGATCATACATCGCGCCCGCGCCAATCGTTTGTCCGCCAAGTTAGAGAGGATGCGAAGATGAACGCGCCCACCGCTGATCTGTTCAATGGTTGGGGCGAGAGTCTCGCAGGCGGTGTTAACTGCATTCGCGCCCATCGCATCACGCGTGTCGTAAATTAAATGCGCCACCAAAAATGCGCCGATGGGTGAGTCTTCGATCAGGCGCACTTCAAGATCACGCGCGCCGCCGCCGAACTTGATGATGATCGGATCAATCTGATTTGCCAAATCCAAAATATGCTGTTTCTTTTCGAGCAATGCCAAGCGCGACGATTCGAGATCGGCGCAATCGAGAATTTGCATCTGCCCGATCATTTGCGGCTCGGTAGTGTGGGCGATGAAGCCGCCGCCTTCGCGTGCCAACTTCGCCATAAAACTTGCACCCGCCACCACCGACGGTTCTTCGATCACCATCGGCACCAAGACCTCACGTCCGTTGACCAGAAAGTTGACGGCAACCCCGACGGGAAGTTTGTAAACGCCGATCACGTTTTCGATCATGTGCTCGGCTTGATCCAGGCCTAAACCCGATTCAAAAGCTGAAAGTGAATCGGGAGTCAACGCGGCAGAGTCGGCAACCGCAGCGAGTCGATCTTGGATCGATTTATCGTAAAAGTTGGAGAGTCGAGATGTCTTTGCCATAACGCGCTAAACCTTATCGTTGATTAACTCGCAAAAACTATCAGGGAGCTTTTTCGCCTAACGACTGAGCAAAGGCTGGAAGTTCGTTGTAGCCGTTGACGCGCACACGGGGCGAGGTATAAAGAGAACCGAAACTATGATGGCGACCAATGTTCGTCGTCACCGCGCCCCAATAGCCGACCTCTTGTAAAACTTTGATCGAGTTCTGATCGAACTTGCCATACGGATACGCCAAGAAGCGCGGCGTGTAACCTAAATTTTTTTTCAAGGCGTCCATTGAGCCTTTGAGTTGATCGCGTTGAAACTCGACGCTCTGCCCTTCAAGCGACGGATGATTTTTGGTGTGCGACTCCAAACGCCAACCGGCGCGCGCCATTTCTAACGCTTTTGCCCAAGTGATGTAGTCGGACTTTTGGGCGTCGGTGAAATCGGTAATCATAAAAATCGTGCCAGTGAAACCATATTTTTCCGTCAATGGAAAGGCATACTCGTGCAAGTCGCCATAACCATCGTCAAACGTAATGACCACCGGCTTGGCGGGCAGTTTGTCGCCGCGCGCCAACGCGCCATAGAATTGATAAAGATCAATCGAAGTGTAGCCGCGCTCTTTTAAAAATTTTAATTGCGCTTCAAATTTTTCGGGCGTCACGGTAAGATCGGCACGCAGTTGATCTTTGTTGTTCGGCGGCACGGGTTCGATGTAGTGATACATTAAAATCGGCACAGTCGCTTCACGGCTGAAGGCGTTGGCGTCGCGAGTGATGATCAACGGCACAGCAATTGTGGCGGTCGCCGTCGGCGCAAAGGTTGGGGGAAGAGTCGGCGACACCGTTGACACAGATGTTGTTGTGGGCGCAAAAGTTGGCGTGGGCAATACGGTCGGCACGGGCATCAGAGTCGGCAGTGGTGTCGGCGTGGCGCACGCGGTAAGAATCAAAGCGAGCAGAATTAAATTTGTTCGAGGCATGGGCGCAAGGATACCAAACAATGAAACAATGAACAATGAGACAATGAACAAATGAAAATCGGAAATCCAAATGAACAAATTCTAAAATGGTTGTGGGGGTTGGCGTGGTGGAGTTTTGTAATTTTGATTCTGGTGATCGCGGCGATGGTGATGGTGGTTGCACTTGGCGCGGGCGATCCGAAACCAGTGGGATCGTTGAAGTGGGAAGATCGATTCGATTCGCGCGCGCGGTGGCAAACATTTGGCGATGAGATTTTTTTCGGGAGCGGCGGCTTGGTAATCGGCTTGAAACAAAAGGGCGACTACGGGGGCGCGGTCACAAGCGTGGAAGCCTCTTCGCAGTTCACCATCGAAGCGGCGGCGGCACAAGCGAATGGAGAATTGGGCGCGTTCTACGGCATCCTCTTTAACTATCGCGATGCGGCTCATTACAGCGCAGTGCTGATCAATGGTAATGGCTACGTGGAGGTGTTTGAAAAAGAGGGAAAAGTGTGGATGCCGCAGCAAGAGTGGCCCAACATTTTGCTGGGCAACGAATCGAATCGTGTGCGCTTGGATGTGGCGAAGGGCGAAGGGTTAATTCGTATTAACGACGAAGTGCTGATGCGCGTGCCAATCACCGGTGGGGAGGCGGGGATCGTTGCGCGGGCGTCGGCGGCGAACCAGCGCGTGCGGTTTAGTTGGGTGAAGTTGTGGAACTAAAAGACCGACGCGGTTTTGGAAACCGCGTCGGTCTGTGGGGTGCTATTTCGGCAGCATCTCGGTGCTGAAAACGTAATCGAGCCAGATCCAAAACAGCGCGATGAATGAGACCGCGAGCAGGACGGCATTGAGCATCAGATATTTTTCCAGCGTCGTTTGGAACAATCCAAAGATAATCCCGCCAGAGGCGGCAACACCCAGCACAATAGACAAGACCCACACGATAGTTCGCCGAACTTGAGTTGACATGATTAAGTAACCTCTTTCTTAATTTTTAAAATGAGAACGTATCTTGTTCCCGTCGCAGTTGAACTGTGGCGGGAACGTAGGCAAATTTTAGCGTGAAGCGGGGAGAGCGTCAACGATGATTTTAGGGTTGTCGCAAAGTGGTTCAAGCGATTGAAATCGCCGCAACACAAAGCAAAACCCGCCTACGCGGGTTTTAGAACGCGCACGATGACATCGCCCTGCTTTGTGCGTTTTAGAATCGTAATCACTTTTTCGATGCGCGGCTCTTTGCCTTCTTGCCAGCCATGATACTCGCGGCGTATCTCTTCGGTTGCGCCCCAACGCGCTTCGGGCGGTTGCGAGAGCCAATACACAACATCTTTTGGCTGTTCGCCTAATTTATATTTGGCGACTACTGGAGCGATCTTACGTTGCGGTTTCATACATCACTATTCTAAATTATCAGCATCAGCTAAATCTTGTGGGCGGGCTGTGGCTTTCTTGTTCTTCTTCAAATTTTCCGCGTCAATCAGACTCACTTCAATGTCGTCCACAATTGTTTGCGCGCGCGCGGCATAACAACTCTCAAAATCTACGCCGAGTAATTCGGTGATCATGTCAATTCGATTCGGGGGATAACCTAACTGGATAATATGATCGGGCTTCACAAAATCGTCTTCCGACAGATCAGCTGACTTAAACCCAAACTCATCTAAGGCCTTCATCATGCGTTTGGCGTTGTCGCGCTCCATCCCTACCCAAACATCCAAATCTTTCGTATAGCGCGGATGTCCATGAAACGACACGGCATAACCGCCAACGACGAGATACTTTACGCCATTGTTGTTCATCGCTCGGATAAAATCTTTGAGGTCAGGGCTAAGGTTCACAACACTATTTTACAACCATTATGCGTCGCTGAATAACAAATAGCAGGTGACCATCTGCTATCCGCTATCCGCTATCTGCTATCCGCTATCTGCCATCCACTATCCGCCATCCGCTATTCCCCAAACTCTTTCACATACTTATCCCGATTAGCCGCGCGCGATGTTTTGCCACTGCTCGTTTTCAATACCCATTTGGCGTCAACGACTTGCACATTACGAAGCGCAACATCCGAAGTGCGAGTCACTTTTTGGCGCACGTCGTCGGCGATGCGATTGCGCTCATCTTCATCTTCGGTATCTGCTTCAACCACCATCACCACATCTTCTGTGCCTTCTTTGTCATTGAAGATTCCAAACGCCACAACCCGCCCCGAATGCACGCCCTCCACACTGCTGGCGATCTCCTCTATATCTTGCGGATACACGTTCTTGCCGCCGACGATGATCAAATCTTTTTTGCGTCCAGTGACGTATAACTCGCCATTTGCCATATAACCGAGATCGCCGGTGAGATACCAGCCGTTATGAAAAACTGTTTGCGTAAGATCGTCACGATGATAGTAACCCGTAAGCATAAAGTCGCTTTGCAACGCTACCTCACCGAGCCGCCGTTCCGGTAAATCGTTACGTGCTTCGTCAACGATCTTCACTTTGCAATTTGAAATCGGGCGACCATTGGAGAGCATGTTCACCGTAGTGTCGGCAGCCGCCAGCGGACGGGCAATGCCTTCGCTTTGCAAAGCGAGTCGGTCAATCGGATCAACGGTGACGGCGGATTCGATCCCGGCTTGAGTCACGGCAAAAACGTTTTCTGCCATGGCGTAACACGTCGCCAACGCTTCGGGCTTCAATTTATATTGAGAAAATTTTTTGAGAAAGGCTTGATGGCTTTCGTAGCGAGTCGGCTCGGAGCAATTGATCACCGCGCGCCACGACGACAGATCAACACCTTCGAGATCGCGCTCACGAGTCCTCAGCGCGCAAAAGTTGTAGGCAAAGTTGGGCAACCATGAAAGCGTGCCGCGATATTTTGAAACGGCTTGCATCAATTTGGCGGGCGCGCGCACCCAATCGAAGGGCGACATGAGGACGAGATGGATGCGCTTCATGATCGGCATAACAAAACCGGCGATGAGACCCATGTCATGATAAAGCGGCAGCCAACTGACGATCACGTCATCGTCCTTGAGGCGAATCGATTCGGAATAACTTTGAAGTTGATTCAACACGGCGCGATGCGAAAGCGCGACGCCTTTTTGCAAGCCGGTGGTGCCGGACGAATGTTGAAGCAGCACAATGTCGTCGGGCGAGCGCTCTAAACCTTTGGCGAATTTAAAATCTACAGCGTCCATCGGCTTGATCTGATCGCTGACCAAGATCGCCCGCAGCGGATTCTGCGGTGACGCCGCCACTGCCGCTTTCACTTCCTCTAAAAATTCCGGGTAGGTCACTATCGCCGATGGTTTGGTGACGGCGATGAGCGCGGCGAGATCATGGCGATATTTTTCGGGGGCGAGCTTCTCGGTGAGGAACGGCATGATGGACGGGATCGCGCCGTAGAGGATCGATCCGTAAAACGCATAGAGCAGTGAGTCGCCGTGTTGAAGGATCAAGACCACGACATCGCCAGCGTCGATCTTCGCTTCGTGAAATGCTTGGGCATAGCCCATACCGCCGCGAATCAGATCGCTATAAGTGATCGGTTGATCGGCTTGCTTGGAATGTTGAAGGGTGATCGAAATGCGATCTGGAACTTGTTCGTAAGAGGATTGGAGGAGGTGGGCGAGAGTGGGCATTGGCAAATGGCGAATAGCAGATGGCAGATGGCGGATAGCCTATCGCGTGATACGTGATGCGTGATACGTGACGTACGATAGACGATACGCAATACGCGATACGCAATACGCGATACGCTATTTGCGATACGCTATTTGCGACCTTCAATCAACGCCG
>CAKKQG010000149.1 GCA_919901875.1 Anaerolineales bacterium | reverse complement strand
ACTTCACAATTCCCTCAGGCACGCACAAACTTGAGATCAACTTTGGCAACACACCGATTAGAAATATCGGAGACATAGTTACGTTGATTGCATTGGTTGTGATCGTTGCGTATTGCGTATTCCGTATTTCGTCGTTCCGACTTCCGACTTCCAACTTCCAACTTCCACGCGAAGCGTCCAACATCCAACACCCAATTACTAATTACCAATTATCAATTACCTTTTTCTTCACCCCCTTCATATTTATCCTCCTCCGCCTCTTCACTCCCTTCACCCTCTCCCCCTTCAACGGCGAAACGATCTCCATCGGCAAGCCGATCAACGCCAAACTTGCCAGTGGGTTAAATGTTTTATCCAGCGAATTCCCATCAAGCATGGAGTCGGGTTCAGAGTTTGATGTTGTTCTCTATCTCGCTCCGCGTGAATACACACCCATCGAATATCGCCCGCGATTCGACCTCCTCACACCCGATGGATTTTTTGCCATCAATGGAGATGAAGCCTGGGTTCCGCGTTGGCATCGTGAACCACCCGGCACGCAGTATTGGGGCGTGGGGCAGTACGCGCAGTGGGCGCGACGAATCAAAATCCCCGATGGCACGCCGCCCGGAGATTACCAACTGCGCGTCAACATTTTTAATCGCGGCACGCTCGAACCAAACAGCGTCGTCAACGACGATGGCGCATTTATTGCGCCGTACGTCTCACTCGGATCGATTCGCGTCACGCGCCCTTTATCGCCAGCGATAAATATCAAGATGCAGTATCAAGCCGATCATCGTTTCGGCGCGATTACTTTGCTCGGCTACAACATGGATCGCGACTCGGCGCGCGGCGGCGACGATGTTTACCTCACCTTCCTCTTCCGCGCCGATCAATTACCAATTACTAATTACAAATTTAATTTCTTCGATCCTTATTACTCAACTTCCGAATGGCAACGCGGCGACATCTGGCGATTCCAAACTAAAGCCCGCGTCCCCGCCGATGTGAACACCGAGCAATATCGCTTCACGCTTAAGGCGAATGATTCCTCTTACGAACTCGCACCCATTAAAGTGATTCCGATTCAACGCACCTTCACCGCGCCCGCGATTCAAAACCCGACTTCGATTCGATTCAAAGATGTGATCGAACTTGCGGGATACAACATCAAAGGGAATCAAATTGAATTGATATGGAAAGCACTCGCCACGCCCGAAGAAAATTTGATCGCCTTCGTTCACGTTGAAGATTCATCGGGCAAGATCATTGCCCAATCTGATTCGGTTCCGGCAAATTGGTCGCGCCCCACAACAGGTTGGGTGAAGGGCGAATATATTGTTGACACACGCATCCTGCCGCCACTGTCAAACGGCGGCATCACCTTGTATGTTGGGTTTGCAGATCGATCCAGTGGTGATCGATTCGGTGATCGCGTGATCATTTACAAACTTCCGTAAGTCAGGTAAAATCTCGCCTACATAAACGCCCGCGTGAGCGGGTTGTTGTTTGATAAGGAGATACTCTGTGGCAAATACTCAATCTGCACTAAAACGAATTCGCTCAAACGCGCGCAAAGCAAAAGTTAATACGACTCGCACCTCGCGCGTACGATCCTCTATCCGCGCGGCTCGCGAGTCTTTGGCAAGCAAAGACGCCCCGCAAAGCAAAGCGGCGATCATGAAAGCGGTCAGCGAACTCGACAAAGCGGCAGCGCGTGGCGTGATTCACGCTAACAATGCCTCACGCCGCAAGGGTCGCTTGATGAAAAAGCTCGCTGCCCTCGAAGCGAAAAAGTAATTTCGTTTTGGTCTCGCACACAAAAAGCCATCGCACACTGCGGCGGCTTTTTTGTTTAAGCCTTTACGCGACTTTCAAATCAACCCTATTGACTAGAACACTCGTTCTATGTTACATTCTAGCCAAATTAAAGACTGTTCCGCGCGTATCACCTTTCCTTTAGTTCCTTCGTTTCCCTAGTTCCCCTTTAGATTGCTTGCGCCCGGATGTTATTGAAAGGAGTCCGATCATGGCAAGCAGTATCACTCGCGAGTATTTAGAATTTCAATCGGATCGTATCGAAGCGGTGTTAGCCTCGCACAAAATTCCGGTGCGCGTTCACGGCGGCGCAGTTGCGCCGCGTTGGATTCGTTTTCACTTCACTGCCGCGCCGTCGGCAAAGTTGAACAGCATTCGCAATTTAAGTGAAGAGATCGCCATGGCACTCGGCGCGTCTGATGTGCGCTTAGCGCGTGATGGCGACACACTCGCGCTCGAAGTTCCGCGCCCCGACGCCGAATCGATTCGCTTGTTGCCGTTAATGAAAAAACTGATTCAAGGTGGCGCGGTCATTCCACCTGTAGCCGCCTGCATCGGTGTCACCGACGATGGTCGCCCATTGCTTCTGCGGCTACCATCACCGGATGTGGCGCACGTTCTCGTCGCGGGAATGACAGGTTCAGGAAAAACGGAATTGATGCGGAGTCTGTTGGTGAGTCTCGCCGCCACAAATCGCCAATCGAAATTGCAAATGGCATTGATCGATCCCAAAGCGCGTGGCTTCGCGCCATTAGCGAATCTTCCGCACGTATTGGGCAGACCGGCAACCGATGTGCCATCGGCGACAATTATGTTGGAGCGATTAGTGAATGAAATGGATCGACGTGATCGGGCGCACATCTCGTCACCGCGAATCATCATCGCCGTGGATGAGGTAGTTGATCTGTTGATGATGGGCGGCAAGCAAGTGGAGATGCTGCTGACTCGAATCGCTCAACGCGGACGCGAAGCCGGTTTGCATTTAATTCTGGGAGCGCAAAAACCGTCGTCAATAACTTTGGGTGCGAATCTCAAAGCAAATTTGCCGGTGCGGTTAGTGGGCAGAGTCGGCAGCACCGAAGATGCGCGCGTTGCCGCAGGCGTGGCGGGCAGTTATGCCGAGAAGCTGCGCGGTCAAGGCGACTTCATCGCCGTATCGAATGGAAACATCACGCACTTTCAAGTGGCGCACATTCCGAGTGAGGATATGGTGCAATTTCAAAAGGCGTTTCAGGGACGGGCAGCATTTATAGAAAATGATGAAGAGGTGAACGAATGAAAAAGTGAAGAGGTGAGTCATCACCTCTTCACCCTTTCACCTTTTCACGAAAAATGAAATTCCGTTTTATCTTCCTCCTCGCCCTGACTGCCTTTGCCATTTCGATGGGCATCACCATTGGTCAACGCCTGAGCAGTGAAGCGATGGCGATGATGATGGGCTTCATCGTGGGCGTTGCCGCCAGCGTGCCAACGTGTTACGCCATGGCGTGGGCGATGACGCGCAACATCACCATGCCACCGCCGCCCCCACCCGAGACGCGCGTGGTGGTTGTTTCTGCTCCACCTAATGCTGCACCCACAAATGCCTCACCGACCCCTCAACCTTCTCCAATATATAACTCTGCTTCGCCTTTCATCTCACCACACGCCACACCGATTCAACAGATCGTGAATCCGCAAAGAAAGTTCACGGTGATTGGGGGAGAAGACAATGAACAATGAAAGAATGAACAATGAACAATCGAAGCGTTTCGTTCACGACAGGTTAAAACAAAATGCCAGATGATTTACAACGGTCATCTGGCATTTCCTTTATTTCCACTATCTCCCTTATTT
Organism: Anaerolineales bacterium; assembly: GCA_919901875.1. Lineage (GTDB taxonomy): Bacteria > Chloroflexota > Anaerolineae > Anaerolineales > VGOW01 > VGOW01. Next base: position 231 of record CAKKQG010000149.1, on the reverse strand, counting down.
CCTTTTATCCCCCTATTTCTTTTCTTCCAACACTCCCGCATCCAACCGATAGCCCTGCCCGCGTAAGGTCTTGATGTATTTGGGTTTCAAGGGATTCGGTTCAATTAAATTTCGGAGCCAACTAACATGCACATCGAGTGTGCGCGTGTCGCCGGTGTAATCGGTTTCCCACACTTGCTTGATCAACACCTTGCGCGAGACCACTTCGCCGCTGTGGCGCATCAGGACTTC
>CAKKQG010000148.1 GCA_919901875.1 Anaerolineales bacterium | reverse complement strand
TTCATTTTCGTCTTGCGGATCGTTTAACGGGGGTGGATCACCGGAAACGATCAAACCTAATTGGCGTGCTTTGGCAACGGCAGCGTCACGGTTCGGCACTTAAGGTTGCCATCTTAAATGGACTCGTGTCCCTTGCCCCGGCGCGCTGTCCACATTGAGCGAGGCATGGATGATGCCCGCCCGCTCCTGCATCCCGGCTATCCCGAAGTGTTGAGCCTCTACTAATGCCGCCACGCTCGCCTCGCCGCCAAAGGGGAAGCCGACTCCGTTATCCTCGACTGTCAGATCAACGCTCGTCGGGTCAAGTGATCCGCGAATGGTGATCGTTGTGGCCTGAGCGTAGAGCAAAGCATTCTCACAGGCTTGTTGAATGATGCGATAGATGTGTTGTTCAGTATGAAAGTTGTAGCGATTGCCGTCATCTTTCACATCCAAGACAATGTCAATGTCGCCGTTTGCCTGCTGCTCTGTCTGGTCGCGTAGATAACGCAGCGCATAGCCGACTCCGTAATCGAGCATCTTCGGGCGCAAATTGGTGATGGCATGGCGAATGTCGCTCATGATCTTTTCCCATTGTACAAAAAACTCTGGCGGCGGATTGAGTTTGGCGATCTCCTCTTTGAGCAATTTTAATTGCGAGGTGTTGTCGTGCAGTTCGCGCGAGATGGAAGCCCGATAATCCTCGTTGCGGTCAATATCTGCCTTGTATAACGCGCGCAGATTGCGGCTTTCGACGATCTGGCGGGGAGTCAGGGCGGAGGGTTTGACTGACATGACAACATTGTATCCCACTGACATGTCTTGCCAGTATGCGCTTTCTCTTGTATTCAGATGACGAAACTACCCTGATTAAAGTCGGCGCATAAAAAGTGCGCCCATCTTTGGAGGGGCGCACTTTATTTTCAATGCAATCAATGTTTTCTTTTAGTGCAAAACAGTTTCTTTATCTGTCTCATCCTGCTTTTGCAAGTCGCTGATCGAAGGCGGTGAGGTAGGAGGCGTGATCAGCCCTAGTTGCCGCGCCCGCTCCACTGCTGCGGCGCGGTTGCGTACGCCTAAACGAGCGTAAGCCATGTGCAGCAGATTGCGGGGCGTGGAATCTGTCACATGTAATAATTCGCCAAGCTCGGCAATGGATTTATTGGGATAAGAACCACACAACGAGATCGCTTCGAGTTGACGTGGCGTGAGCAGAGGAACATCTCTCCTTTTTCCTCGCGGCTTGTTTAATTCATAGTGCGCGTCATCGCTGATGTAGATTTCGCCGCCATTGACAATGGAAGTGATGATCGCTTCAAGTTCGCTCATCCCCTTGAGATCATCTTTAAGAATGTAGCCGCTCGCTCCTTGCTCCATGATCGCCTGTATCAGCGAGCGCTCGTTATGCATGGAAGCCGCCAATACATACAGAGAGGGATACGATTGGATGATCTTGGGGATGACCGCCAGAATAGGGAAAGGCGATCGATTCACTTTAGACACAGGCACCTCAACATCGAGCAACAATAAATCCACATGATGTTGTGCCAGCAAAGGAAAGAGATCCTCGCCGCAGTTCGCTGTGCCAACCATTTTGATATGTGGTGAGTTTGACAAACTCGCCTCATATCCTTTGGTTATCATAGGATGATCTTCCAGTATGGCGACATGGATTGTATCTGGCATGATGCGTTTGCTCCTCGTACTTGTTCGCCTCATCATAACAAGATTTAACTTTGAAAACAACTTTTTGCTGAAAATCACGACAAATGTCTATGTTGTGCGCTATACTCACACTTCTTACAAGGAAAATATCCATGACAAAGTTGAAAGTATTAATTGCCGACGGGCTTGCCGACGATGGCATTGCCATCCTGCAACGTGTTGCCGACGTGACATCCAAGCCGAAGATCACAACCGAAGAATTGATCGCCGAGCTGCCGCAGTATCAAGCCTTAGTGGTGCGCAGCCGCACCAAAGTGACGAAGTTGGTGATCGATGCCGGCACGTCGCTTAAAGTGATCGGGCGATCGGGTGTGGGCGTGGACAACATTGACGTGGATGCCGCCACCGTTAAAGGAATTGCCGTGGTTAATTCACCGCTTGCCGCAACCGTCTCTGTCGCCGAACTCACCATGGGACTCATCATCGCCATGTCACGCGAGATTCCGCGCGGCGATTCGGCGATGAAAAACGGCGAGTGGTTGAAGAGCGGCTTGAACGGCGTGGAGTTGTACAGCAAAACGTTGGGGTTGGTGGCAGTGGGCCGCATTGGCGCGGCGGTAGCAGGACGGGCGGGCGCATTCGGCATGAAGGTGATGGCGTACGATCCGTTTTTATCCGACGAAGACATTCGCCGCCGACAAGCCTCACCGACAACGCTCGATGGCTTGCTCGCCGCCTCTGACTTCATTTCGATTCACTCACCGTTGACTCCGCAGACCAAAGGATTGATCGGCGCCTCGGCATTTGCCAAGATGAAGAACGGCGTGCGTATTGTGTGCGCCGCGCGCGGCGGCGTGGTGGATGAAGCGGCACTGCTTGAGGCACTTAATTCCGGAAAAGTTGCCGGAGCCGCGCTCGATGTTTTTGAAAACGAACCGCCGGGCAAGTCGCCGCTGGTCATGCACCCCAAAGTGATCGGCACGCCGCACGTTGGCGCGCAAACGGCAGAAGCGCAGAGGCGTGCCAGTATTGATATTGCCGACGAAGTATGCGCAGTGTTGGAGGGTAAAGAGCCGAGGTGGAGGGTGACGGGTAAGCAGTGATCAGTGGACAGTGATCAGTAATCAGTGAGAGACCTTCTCAAATGCGGGAAGGTCTTTTCGTTTGGCGAAGTCCTAACTACTCTGGCGTCATTGCGAGGAGCGCACTTTGCGACGAAGCAATCTCAAGGCGCGACCGAGATTGCTTCGCGGAGAACGCTCGCAATGACGGTTGGGTATCGCGCATCTTGATCGTTGATAACTTGATTACTTCCTACGCTTTCGCCGACCCTACAACTCTCTTCTCTTGCGGAGTCCTTCGGTTGAGAAACAACTTGTACTGGCACACGGCGTTGATCGCCAAATAGACCAGCGCGTTGAATGCCCGAGGGTAGCGTGAAGCGAAATGTTTCTGGTGAAAAATTTTCATGGCGTCGTAAAAGGCGATAATCATCTTCTCCGGCTGCTTGCGCGTGGACGTGCCTTTGAGATGCTTGATAATCACTTCGGGGTAATACACCACACGATAACCGTTTCGTTTAAAACGTAAATTGAGATCAATATCTTCGCCATACATAAAAAACGTTTCATCCATTAACCCCACTTTTGCCAACGCCTCACCACGCATTAGCATACACGCCCCGACCACCGAATCCACATCAGCAGTTTGATTCTCATCCAAGAACGTCATGTTGTAGCGAGCAAAGATCGGGCTGCGCGGAAAAATTTTCACCAGCCCAAAGATATGGAAGAAGGAAGTGGCGGGCGTGGGTTCGCCACGGCGACATGCCAGATCGAGTTTGCCGTTTTCCAGAATCAGTTTGGGACCCAATACGCCAATATCCAAATGTGAGTCCATGTAATCAATCATTTGGCGAAAGGCATCGGGTGGAGTCTCGGTGTCGGGGTTCAATAACATGGCGTAACGGAATTTGGGCGCATCGGGGAAGCCTGCCGCTTTGATGCCAAGATTGTTGCCGTAGGAATAACCGCCGTTTGTCTCAGACCGAATCACTTTGCACCATGAAAAATTTTCGCGCACAAACGAGTCGCTATCGTCGTTCCCGCCGTTGTCAACCACAAACACTGTTGCCTTTAAACCCTCAATCGCTTTCTGCACCGTGTTGAGGCACGGCGCGAGAAATTCTTTAGAGTTGTGGGAGATGATGATGATGGCTAGATCGTTCATCTGGAAGTTGGACGTTGGAAGTTGGAGATTGGATGCCGCCTCTAACTTCCAACTTCTAATCTCTAGGCTCGTAGTATTTCCCAATAACTCCACACTCTTGCCTTGAGTTTAGCGTTGTCAATCTTTTTCGTGACCCAGCCTTTGAGTGTGCGCGCCAGCCAGAATTTTAAACCGACGACGGTGATGAACTTCAGCGCGATGTATTTAAATATGCCGTAGTTCTTGCGATAGAAATACGATTGCGTGCGATAGAAGCGCACCGATGACAGTTCGGGATTTTTTGACGTGCTGTGCGCGCCGAGATGAATGATGGTGGCGTCGGGTGTGTAGAGAATTTTCCATCCGGCTTTTTTCGCGCGATAACACCAATCTGTTTCCTCAAAGTAAAGTTCAAACTTCTCATCCATCCCGCCCATCTGCTCGTAAAGCTCGCGCCGCAGAAAAACGGTTGCGCCCAAGATGTGTTCGGCGTCGCGCACGCGCGCATAATCTTCGGGCAAGTAACGTCCGTTCAACGGCGAATCCATTAGCACGAGCATTTCAAAAAATCCGAAGAAAGCTTGCTTGAGATCGGGGAAGTGAAAGGTGTTGTGCTGCAGCGATTCATCGGGGTTGATCGTGTGCGGGGCGATCATGCCCGCTTCGGGGTGGGCTTGGGCGAACTCGACTAATTTTTTCAACGCGCCCGCTTGCACGATGGTATCCGGGTTGAGCATGAACATGAACGGCGCGTGGGCATGTTTGAATCCATAATTGTTGCCGCCGGAGAACATCAAGTTGCCCTGACCGCTTAGCACCTTCACCCATTTAAATTTTTCGCTGATGATCTTCAGCGTGTCGTCCGTTGAACCGTTATCCACCACGATTGTCTCAACATTGCTCCCGTCCCAGTTGCTTGTGTCGGCTGGCTTGCACACGCCATCACTGCAATCCGCCGCCCAACCTTGAGGGATAGATCGCAAACAATCTTCGATGACTTCGGCAGAGTTGTAGGTGACGATGATGATGGAGAGGTGAGGGGGCATAACTTTACCGAAACAATTGCCCAAGCCAAATAAACGCCCCCGCTCCGGCATAAGCCGCTAAGTTACCAGAGGGGGCGAAACAGTTTTGATATTTGGCTGACATCTTATAACGA
>CAKKQG010000147.1 GCA_919901875.1 Anaerolineales bacterium | reverse complement strand
ACCGATTGTCAAGGTGTTACTTACGTTTTTCATATATAACTTGGTAATGTTCATGTAACGTTATTTATACTTTACTTTGTATCCGCCCCTTTCCCACGCGACCATGCCCCCATCCAAATTCCATACATTGATGTAGCCCGCCTTCACTAACTCTTGCGCGGCAATAGCCGACATGCGCCCGCTTTGGCAGTACAACACAATCTTCGCCGATTTATCCGATGGATATTTGTTGAGCAGTTGCATCGTTTGATCATATGGAATGAAGGCATCGGTCTTTTCAATCTCACCTTCGTAAGGGATATGGGTGTTGATAAACACAAAGTCTTTGCTCTTAAGCATCTCCGTCAGTTGTGTCGGCGTGATGTTCAGATAGGCCCCGCCCTCAACGCGCACGGGCGATCCTGTAACTGATCCTGACGATGAAGAAACAACAGGCGCAGCGGTAGGCGAACTACAGGCGACGAGCAGCACACTCAAGAGCAATAGGACACTGAATAATTTTTGAATAAACATTTATCACTCCACGATCAACTTTCCGCGCAACATCCCCATCTGACATTGAAACTCAAACTCCCCCGCTTTGTCGGGGACGAATTCCACTGGCACGGTCTCACCTTCGGGCAGCTGCGCGCTCTTTTTGAAATCGGGGAACAGCACCATCTCCGAGCACGATGACGATTCGGCGCGTATGAAATTCAGACGAACGGGTCTGCCTTTTTGGACAATGATCACATCAGGCGTGTAACCGCCCTTCACCAAGATCATCGCTTCTTGATACCCGCCACTGGTCGTCGAAGCTTTCACGCCCTTCTTCTTCACCAACCAAAAAAACCAGACGATGAACGCAATAAGGATAAGCCCGCCCAGAGTGACAAAGATTTTATCGAGAGACATATCTATCTCCATTTCTGATTGTTGATTGCTGATTTTTGATTGAGGCGATCAATCAGAAATCGAAAATCACAAATCATCAATGACTTGGTTTCCAACTCTTGAGTCGATTGGCATTGCTAATGACCGTCACACTGCTGAAGGCCATTGCCAAGCCCGCTAAAATGGGCGAGAGCAAAATGCCGAAGAACGGATACAACACACCCAACGCAATCGGCAGTCCGGCAGTGTTATAGATGAACGCCCCAAACAAATTCTGATAGACATTGCCCATCACGGCGCGACTCAATTGGATCGCCGTGACCACGCCCATCAAACTTCCTTTGATCAAAGTGATGTCGGAGGCTTCAATGGCAACGTCGGTGCCGGTGCCAATCGCCAAACCGATGTCGGCTTGCGCCAGCGCGGGCGCGTCGTTGATGCCGTCGCCGACCATTGCGACTTTCTTTCCTTCAAGTTGCAGCTTCTGCACGTTGAATGCTTTATCTTGCGGCAGCACTTCAGCCAGAACACGATCCACGCCCACTTGTCGCGCTATCGCTTTCGCCGTGCGCTCGTTGTCGCCGGTGATCATCACTACTTCGAGTCCCATCTTCTTCATTGCCGCAATCGCCGTTTTGGAATCTTCTTTGACTGTGTCGGCAACAGCGATGATGCCTGCCGCTTTATTATCTATCGCAATGAACATCGGCGTCTTACCGTCATCGGCGAGTGCTTTAGATTTTTCTTCGAGTGAACCAAGCGCAATGCCTTCGCGGTTCATCAGTTTGAGGTTGCCGATCAAGAGATGGTGACCCTCCACGGTGGCGGCAACCCCGTGTCCGGGGATCGCTTCAAACGTTGTGACATCGCTTAACTTTAATCCGCGTGCCTGCGCGCCTTCCACTATCGCTAACGCCAATGGATGCTCCGAAGATTTTTCAACCGAGGCAGCAAGGCGAAGCATTTGTTCATTGTTCATTGTTTCATTGTTCATTCCGACAAGGTCGGTCAGTTCCGGTTTCCCTTTCGTGATCGTTCCCGTCTTATCCAAAATGATCGTGTTCAACTTCCCTGCCGCTTGCAGCGCATCACCGGAGCGGATGAGGATTCCGTTTTGCGCCCCCAGCCCGATGCCGGTGGTGAGACTCATCGGCGTTGCCATGCCGAGTGCGCAGGGGCAAGCGATGATGAGGGTGGTGACGGCGACAATGAGTCCGTAGGTGAAGGCCGGACTCGGTCCGAAGTCATACCAGATCACAAAGCCGATCACTGCCAAGATCATCACAGTTGGCGTGAAGTAAGTTGAGACTTGATCAACGATACGTTGAATGGGGACTTTACTGCCCTGCGCGTCTTGCACGAGGCGAATGATGTTGGCGAGCGCGGTGTCTTTGCCGACTTTGGTGGCGCGGAATTTAAACGAACCTGTTTTGTTGAGCGTCGCGCCGATCACTTCATCGCCCACTTTTTTCGAGACGGGCAGCGACTCGCCGGTGATCATGGATTCATCCACCGCCGATGAACCTTCGATCAAGTCACCATCCACCGGAATCTTTTCACCGGGACGGACGATGACAATATCGTTGACCAACATTTCTTCAACGGGGATGTCAAGTTCTTTGCCATCGCGCACCACGCGCGCCGTCTTTGGTTGCAAACCGATTAACTTCTTAATGGCTTCAGACGTGCGACCTTTGGCTTTGATCTCTAACGCCAATCCCAAGACTACGAGTGCCGTGACAACAACCGTCACATCGTAATAC
>CAKKQG010000146.1 GCA_919901875.1 Anaerolineales bacterium | reverse complement strand
GTTTCCCGCGCACGATCTTTTTTAAATCCCTCGCGTTTTCGTCATCCCAACCCAAGACCGCAATATCATCTTGTTTCTGATACGCGACGATGTGACTCTTGGCGTTGATGTAGGCTTCCATCGTGCCATGCCGATCTAGATGATTCGGCGTGATGTTCAACACCGCGCTGATGTTGGGCGAGATCGTCATTTGTTCAAGTTGGAAGCTCGACAACTCGATGATCGCCAGATCATCTTTGCCCATCCGATCCACATCCGCTATCAAAGGGTTGCCAATGTTGCCGCCCGACCAAACACTGGCAGATGGCGGATGGCGGATGGCGGATGGCATATTGCGTATTGCGTATTGCGTATCGCGTATCGCGCGGCTAGCCGCTATCTGCCACGCGAAGCGGCTATTTGCTATCAACGCTACGAGCGTCGTGGTCGTAGTCTTTCCCGCCGAGCCCGTGATGCCAATCGTCTTGCACAGCACGATCTCGAAAAAAAGTTGAGAGTCGTTTGAGATGGTGATGTTCCGTCTTGCCGCTTCGATTAGGATTGGCAGATCAATCGGCACACCGCCGGACAAACAAACGACGTCGGCGTTATCGAGCAACGAATTGGGATGACCGCCTAAGGCATATTCAATTGTTAAATCGCGCAATGATTCAAGCGCGTCTTGCAATTTCTCTGCGGGCTGCGAGTCGCTCAACACCACCTTCGCGCCCTGCCCGACCAAATACCGCGCAAGGGCTGTGCCTTGCCGCGCCGCGCCTAAAATCAAAACTCGTTTGTTAAGCCAACTGTGCATCACGTATTGCGTATTTCGTATTCCGTAGATACGCACTACGCAATACGGAATACGTTTGCATCACAACATCGCCAACCCCACCCCTACCATCGCGCCTAACAAACCGACCAGCCAAAAGCGCTGCACGATCTGAGTTTCGCTCCAACCCACTAACTCAAAGTGATGATGGAGCGGCGCCATTTTGAAAATCCGTTTGCCGCCAGACCACTTGTAATAACCGCGCTGCAAAACAACTGACAGAATGACCGCCACCGGAATAATGGCGATCATCGGCAGCAACAACCACTGCCCGGTCATCAGTGCCACCACCGCCAACGTGCCACCCAACGCCATCGAACCCGTATCGCCCATAAAGAGCTGCGCTGGGTGAACGTTGTACCAAAGGAAGGCGAACAACGCGCCGACGATGGTGTAACAAAATCGCGCCACAAAAAATTGCCCTTGCAGCACGGCAATCACGCCGTACGCCGCAAATGCCGTCGCCGAGATCAATCCAGCCAATCCATCCAAGCCGTCGGTGAAGTTCACTGCATTGACGGTGCTAAGAATGATAAACGTGGCAATCGGGATATAAAACCAACCCAGATCAAATTTGATGGGGTTGCCCGGCAATGCCAAACTGTGCGCGTCCAAACCAAAATACAAAACGAATGAGGCCCCTAAGGCTAACGCCGTCTGCAATATAAATTTGTAACGTTCTGACAATCCCTCGCCAAACTTTGCCCGCGAACCGCGCAATCCTTCCCAATCGTCAAGCATCCCCAACAAACAATACGCTGCCATCACCGTCATCGGCAACAAAATTGAACGCCCCGTGACCGGTTTGATGATATTGGCGATGTTGAGCATTAAACTAATACCCAAGATAGGGATGATGAACAACAACCCGCCCATCGTCGGCGTGCCCATTTTGGTAAAGTGCGTCTGCGGTCCGTCCACGCGAATCTGCTTGCCGATCCTGAAGCGTTTGAGCAGAATGATGAACGGTCCGCCCCAGATGACCACTAACAAAAACGTGATCATGCCGAGCGAGAGGGCGAAAGTCACTTCTCTCATCCGCTGATCTCCAACGCGCTCACCATACGATCTAATCTCATGCCATGCGAACCTTTCACCAACACCACGTCACCTTCGCTTAAGTTTTCTCGCAAATAAGTTTGCGCTGATTCACGATCTGACATCCGGATAATATGTTTGGCGGAAAGTCCGCACAACTGCGCTTCTTCGGCGATGATCTCGGCGCGTTTGCCGATGGTGATCAATTTGTCCACCACATCCGCCGCGCGTTTGCCCACCATGCGATGACCTTGCTCTTCATATTCGCCGAGTTCCAACATATCGCCCAACACTGCCACGCGCCGCCGCGCATCCATGTCGTCCAACAAATTAAGCGCGGCGATCATCGATTCGGGTGAAGCGTTGTACGAGTCATCTACGATCAAACTTCTGCCGGGTCCCGTTACGGCATAGAGTCGCAATTGAGATTGCGCTTCCATTCCTTGTAACCCGCCGATGATCTCTTGCCACGTTAAGCCTTCCACTAAACCGACGGCAACCGCGCGCAAGGCGGTATGCACCGAGTGCCGCCCCAACATCGGAAAACGTATGTGGAGCGTTTCGCGCGCTTTGGCGTAATGCAGTTGAAAACGAATCCCCTCCAACCCCAACCCGATCACATCCGACGCCCACACATCCGCCTGTGGATCGAGTCCGTAGGTGACGATGCGGCATTTCGCGCGACGGCTCATATCCATCACTAATGATTCATCTTTGTTAAGTATCGCCACTCCATCGTGCGGAAGCGACTCAACTAATTCGCCTTTGCCCAGAGCAATGTTCTCAATGTTGCCGGCACGCTGCAAATGAACCGCATAGACATTGTTGACGACACCGACCTGAGGCTTGGCAATATCACACAACAAAGCGATCTCGCCGATTTGATAAAAACCCATCTCCAACACCGCGCGCTCGTGCGCTTCCGTCGCCTGCAAAAGTGAGATCGGCAAACCGATCTCGTTGTTGAAGTTGCCTTTACTTTTTAAAGTGCGGAAGCGCGAACTCAACACGGCGGCGATGATTTCTTTTGTTGTGGTCTTTCCCACACTGCCGGTGACGCCGACAACCCTGACGTTTAACCGTGATCGCCAAAATTTGGCGGCGGTTTGTAAGGCCGAGACGGTATCCGCAACGCGTAAGCACACTGGAATTTTGAATCCACCTGCCATCTCAAAAGTGATCGGCTTACGTAGATCGAGTGTGTAAAAGTTCGGAACATCTTTTTGAATGAGCGCCGCCACCGCGCCTTTGGCAAACGCCGCTTCCACGTAGAGATGTCCATCGGTTCGTTCACCCGGAATAGCGACGAACAGCGATCCCGGTATTGCCAATCGTGAATCGATCACCACATCGGTGATCACTTGCTGACCACCGGCAAAGGGCATCCCCGTCAGAGATTCAATGACATGAGATAAAGTCAACATCTATTTCTGATTTTCGATTGTGGATTGCTGATTGAAAAATCAAAAATCAGAAATCAGAAATCAACAATCATTAGTTCCCTTGGTTCAAAGATCGCCGCACATTGTCCGGCGGAATCTTCATCAACACCACAAGCCGTCTCGCCAATTCGCCAAAGGTCGGCGCAGCAGTTTCACTTCCCCAGATAGATGTGGTGGGTTTATCCAACTTCACTAACACAATGAATTGTGGATCATCCACCGGACCCCAACCAATGAACGTGGCAATTGTTTTCTCTTTATCGTACCCACCCGGAATCGGAATCTGCGCCGTGCCGGTCTTGCCAGCGATCTTGTATCCCTTCACCAACACACTCGCCGTTTCGCGCTCCACACTGGTCTGCAACATGTTGGAAAGCATACTCGCCACATCGGGCGAGATGGGGCGACCCAACACTTGCGGACGAGTGCTATGAACCGAATTACCATCCACAACTTTTTCTAAGAGATGCGGCTGCATCATCGCCCCTTGATTAGCGACGGCGGAAGCCGCCACCAAAAGTTGAATCGGGGTTGTCGCCACCCCCTGCCCGAAGGCATTCGTTCCTAAATCCGATTCATACCAATCGCGATCCCCCGGACGTTTAACTCGCCCCGTCGCTTCACCGCTCAGATCAATGTTCGTCGGCTGACCAATGCCAAACGCCGAGAGATAGTTGTAATATTTTTGCGGTCCCATTTTGACAGCTAACATCGCCGAACCGACATTCAACGAGTGCTGCAAAAGGCCGGTCATATCTTGCGGACCCCACGCGGCACGATTCCAATTTCGAATCATCACACCGCCGACTTCAATAAAACCCGTATCCACATACTTCGACTCTGGCGTGACCACGCCCGATTGCAAGGCCGAGGCCATGGTGATGATCTTGAAACCCGATCCCGGCTCAAACTGCGCGCTCACTGCTGGATTCGGTTTGATGTTTTGTTCCACGAATTTATTAGGATCAAACGAAGGAGACACCGCCATCGCCAAAATGCGCCCGGTCTTCGGTTCCATCACGATGATCGTGCCGCTCTCCGCGCCGTATCGTTTGCTAGCGTCGGCTAACACTTGCTCGGTCAAAGCTTGAATCTCACGATCCAATGTTAAATACAAATCTGAACCCTGAGCCGGATTCGGATTAAGCGCAACGTCAAACGGCACCACTTGTTTAATGCCGGTGACTGTGCGCCCGGTTAACACGTCGTTGTAAAACTCCTCGACGCCAAAATAGCCTTTGCTGTCGTAACCCACAAAGCCCAACGTGTGCGCCGCCATTGTCCCGCCCGGATATACGCGGCGTTGCATCGGCTCGACCACCACGCCCGCCAAATTGGGTCCGAGCAAATCTTTCTGCATAGCGATCAACTTCTCGCCAATCTCTGCCGACACCGGACGCTGCACCAAGACATACTTTGCGGGTTGTCCGTTCTCCCCTTTATGTTGTGTCATGGCGTAAAGTTCTGGATACGGACGGCTGAGAGTCTGCGAAAGAATTTTGGCGACGCTCTCGGGATTAGTCACGAAGTCCGGCGAGATGCCAATGGCATACTGCACGTCATTCGTCGCTAGCAATTCGCCATCGCGGTCAAAAATTTTTCCGCGCGGCGCGGTGATCTGCACGCGATAGCTCGAAGCGAGATCGCGCTGCGTTTCAAAGAAGGCAACTGAGCTGCCAAACTGCAAACTCACCAGACGAATGAGGATCAAACCGGTGATGACGGCAAAGAAACCAAGTATGAATCGCAAACGACCACGCACTGAATCAACCATCACTCACCCACCCAACCCGATCATTGTAGACAACGTGCGCGCTAACCACGTGCCTAATGTCTCGTTATAATCCGGTATTTCTTCGGGCGCAGACTTAACGGGCGCCGCCTGCACTTGCCCTTTGCGATAGCCATCTACAATAATGAACTCCACTTGAGCCGACTGCGCCGGGACAAAACCCAACTCGCGCACACGAGACTCTAAACGCGAAACAGACTTCATCTGCGCGATAGAAGCGTTTAGACGGTTGATCGACATCTCCAATTCTGCTTTTTGAATCTGAAGTGACTGCACATCACGTCCAGCCGTCGCCGTGCGCGACGCCTCTGCAAGATACATACCACCCAATGCCACGATAACGACGGCGAGTGCCGCAAAGGTGGCGATGAACTGCGTTTGCACGCGCCACGGCGCTTGCCGAAAGGCGCGAGCCACATCATCATAACGAGAACGGATTGAGATCATGTTTTGCATATACGTAATGACTGCAAGGTCTATGCCAACGAAATTTTCTCTACAATACGCAGTTTCGCGCTGCGACTGCGCGGGTTACTGCGTAATTCACTTTCACTCGGCGTAATCGGCTTACGAGTGATCTCTTTGACGCTTGCCTTATGTCCGCACACGCACACCAACTGCTCAGGCGGGCAAACACAATCGCGCGCTTCGCGGTGAAAAAATTTTTTCACCAATCGATCTTCAAGTGAATGAAAACTGATCACCGCCAATCTGCCGCCAACCGCCAACAACCTCACCGCCAAAGGCAACACTTTTTCAACTGATTCCAGTTCGCCGTTCACCGCAATACGCAACGCCTGAAACGTCCGCGTCGCCGGATGGGTGTCTCCGCGTTTGCCGCCCACAGTGGCGGCGACCACAGCCGCGAGCTGTTGGGTTGTGTTAATTGGTCGCGCGTTGATGATCGCTTTGACGATCCGCCGCGCGGCGTGTTCTTCGCCAAATTTGAAAAGGATGTCTGCCAACTCGTCGGGGTCGCCGCCGTTCACCAAATCACCCGCCGTGATCGGGGTCGCCGCATCGAATCGCATATCCAACGGACCCTCGTGTTTGAAAGCGAACCCGCGCGCCGCGTCTTCTAATTGAAGTGACGACAATCCCAAATCCAAAATGATTCCATTCACTTCACCCCAACCGATCTCGCGCGCAGCCTTCTCCATCTCGACATAACTTGCTTGTCTCAGGTGAAGGCGATCTCCAAATTCTTTCAATCGCTCTCGCGCCACATTCAACGCCGATGGATCACGATCCAGTCCGAGCAACTCGCCTTTGGGCGACGACGATTCTAAAATTCCAAAAGCATGACCGCCCGCCCCCACCGTTCCATCTATATAACAACCACCCGACTTCGGTTGAAGCCCTTCAATAACTTCGTTGTAAAGAACAGAGACGTGCATCTCTTATAAACCCTTCGGGTTTCAAAAACCCGAAGGGTTTGGTTAACTACCCGTCGAAAGATTCAACGCCGCAAATCGGCGCGAGTTTGCTTCAGGATCATTCATCTTCGCCAATTGTTCTTCCCATCCTGTTTTACTCCACACTTCAATTTGCTGTCCTACACCGATCACAAACACTTCACTCTCTAACGCCGCGTGAGTCCGCAACGCCGGTGGGATCAAGACGCGCCCGCTCTTGTCGGGAGACGCTTCGCTCGCGCCCGCGAAAATAAAACGTTTGAGATCGCGGCTCTCTGGATCCGTCGCGCTCATCTGGTGAGATCGTTTGATCAACTCGCCGAATTCTTTGGTGGTGTAGATGATCAAGTTCTTCTCGAACCCGCGCGTGATCACGCAGCCCTTCGCCAACGCCTCACGAAACTTGGCAGGAATGGTCAAGCGGCTTTTGTCATCAATCAAGTGTTGGTATTCGCCTAAGAACATACGTCCTACAATCCCTTTAACTGGCAACGCCGAGAGCAATGCTCTCGGCGCGTAAAACCATCTTCTCCCACTTTGCCCCACTAGATGCCACATTTATATCACGTTTTCCCACTTGACTGCAAGCGGTCAAAATAAATTTAAGACTAAAGGACTATAAAAAAAGAAACCCGTTTTCTCGTAGAAAACGGGTTTCTAAGGTCAAAACTCAATCTTCATCCATTTAAAGCGCCGATCTTCAGGCACAGCGCGGTCAAGATCATCCCATTCGCGGGAAGCCCACTCATTTATCT
>CAKKQG010000145.1 GCA_919901875.1 Anaerolineales bacterium | reverse complement strand
TTACATTCGTTACTTGTTGTGTGTGTAGAAAAACTTAGACTTTTATTCTCTTGGAGGAGAAAATACCAATGAACAAAAAATTCTTTTTACTGTTGAGCGTGTTCAGCATTTTTGCGCTGGTGTTAAGCGCGTGCGCCACGCCGACAACCGAAGCCCCTAAACCGACTGCCGTGCCTGTGAAGCCGACAGAGGCTCCCAAGCCGACAGAAGCCCCCAAGCCCACGGCGGTGCCCACTGCGGCTGAACCGGTTGTGGTCGGTTTGTTGACAGATCGATCTGGTGGTTTGGCGATCTACGGACCGATGCTTGAACAAGGATTCTTGATCGGTCTCGAATACGCCACGAAAGGCACGAACAAAGTTGCCGGACGCGATATCAAAGTGGTGACGAAAGATACAGCGAGCAACAACGATACCGGCGTGTCGTTAGCGCGTGAAGCGATTGAAAAAGATAAAGCGAAAGTTTTGGTGGGCGTGCCGAGTTCATCGGTTGCGTTAGCCGTCTCCGCAGTGGCGAAGGACAACAAGATCGTCTTCATCTCGCAACCGGCGGCGACCCCTGACTTGACCGGCAAGGCGTTCAACGAATACACCTTCCGCGCTGGACGCACCAGCGTGCAAGATGCGTTGACGATGGGCGCGGCGCTGACCGGACTCGGCAAGAAGTTCGTGCAGATCGCGCCGAACAATGCCTTTGGTCAAGGTTCAGCGGCGGCGTTCTACACTGTTGTGAAAGGCGCGGGCGGCACGTTTGTGGTCAACGCGGATGACAAGGGCGTTGGCACAGTGTATGCCCCACTGGAAACGACGGACTTCACTCCGTATTTGAATCAAGTTCTCGATTCGAAAGCGGACGTGGTCATCGTCACTTGGGCCGGCACCGGATTCTCACCATTGTTCCAACAGATGAAGACGCTCGGCGTTCTGGACAAGATGGTGGTAGCGACGGGCATGGGCGACAACCAAACGATGAAAGCCGGTTACGCCGACGCGATTAACTCGGTGGGCGTGAGCGTGTATCAATTTGGGCTGTTTGACACTGAGGCGAATAAGTTCTTGGTGAGCAAACATATTGAGAAATACAAAACCCCGCCCGATCTGTTTGCCGAGAGTGGTTTCAATGCGGGCATCATGTTGGTCAAAGCACTTGAAGCGACCAAAGGTGATCCGACGGCAGCAGGAATGATCGCGGCACTCGAAGGTATGAAGTTCGATGGACCGAAAGGTCAATACACTGTGCGTCCGGAAGATCACGTTTTACTCCAACCGATGGCGCTGGTGAAGTTGAAGAATGTGAAAGACCCCGACTTTAA
>CAKKQG010000144.1 GCA_919901875.1 Anaerolineales bacterium | reverse complement strand
TGGGGAAATCGCGGCGCGAGTTCGATGCGGGTGTGGTTACAAAGGAGTTACGGGTAATGCCGGAAATCGGAGAAATCAGTAAAAGATGACTGATTAAGAGATTGGTAGCTTTGTTGACATTGTATTCTCATTTCCTGTAGAATCGTTCCATTATCCGCTAGCTTCTTGAGGAAGCTAAATTCAAACCTTCGGAGGAGGCAGTATTATGAAACGTCGAGAGTTTTTGAAAGTTGCAACTGTTGGCGCAGTCGGCGCGGCAGCAGTGGCATGTAGCACACCCGCGCCCGTAACACAAGCGCAGCCCACTGCGGCGGCGGCGGCGCAACCGACTACCGCCGCGCAGCCGACGGCAGCCGGCGGCGCCGTCACCAGCGCACCGCCCACCGCCGCGCAAGCTCAAGCGCCGAGCTTCAATTGGCAAATGGCAACGAGCTGGCCCGTTGCCTTGGACACCATCTTCGGTGGCGCGCAAATTTTTGCCGAGCGCGTGTTGGCATTGACCGATGGCAAGTTCAAGATCACCCCGCGCGCGGCGGGCGAAGTTGCCGGCTTCAGCGGCACGCAAGTGTTGGACGCCGTGCAGCAAGGCGGCGTGGAAATGGGTCACACCGCTTCTTACTACTACGTAGGCAAGAGCAACGTGACCGCGTTTGGCACCGCCCTGCCATTCGGCTTATTGGCGAACCAGAACAACGCCTGGTTCTATGATGGCGGCGGCTTGAAGTTGCTGCAAGACTTCTACGCCAAAAAGTTCGGCATCATCCAATTCCCGGCTGGCAACACCGGCGCGCAGATGGGCGGTTGGTTCCGCAAGGAAATCAACACCGTGAACGACCTCAAAGGTCTGAAGATGCGTATTCCGGGCTTGGGCGGTCAGACGATGGCAAAGCTGGGCGTCACCGTGCAGACTCTTCCCGGCGGTGAAATTTTCCAGGCGCTGCAAACCGGCGCGATTGACGCCTCGGAGTGGGTCGGTCCGTACGACGACGAGAAGCTCGGCTTGCACAAGGCGACCAAGTATTACTATGCCCCCGGCTGGTGGGAACCCGGTCCGTCGTTAGAAGTGCAGATCAACCTCACCAAGTGGGCAACGTTGCCGAAGCTCTACCAAGAAGCCGTGCGTTCAGCCGCCTACGAATCAAATCTGGGCATGTTGGCTCGCTACGACGCGCGCAACAACGAGGCGTTGGGCAGGCTCAAAGCGGGCGGCGTGGAACTTCGCACGACCAGCAAAGAAATTATGACTGCCGCCGAGACCGAAGCCTTCAAGCTGTATGACGGTTATGCCGCCGCCGACGCGGATTTCAAAGCGATCTACGATCAGTGGAAGAAATTCCGCGACAGCGTGTATGCATGGCATAAGACTTGCGAGTACGCTTTCTCGACCCACGTCTACAGCAGCATCAAGTAATACCGAACACAGGAACAAAAAACAGGAGAGCCAGTGGCTCTCCTGTTTTGCTTTCAACCAAAGACCGACGCGGTCTCGCGCAGCGCCCCGTAGCGAAGCGGAGTGGGTGAGACCACGTCGGTCTGGCGGTTCACTTGAACGAAAGATTCACCAACCACGTTACCGTTTGCGGAAAGGCAATCACCAGAGCCAAGACGATCACTTGCAGCACCATAAAGGGAATCGCGCTCTTGTGAATCTGAATAGTGCTGATCTCTTTGGGGACGACGCTTTGCATGTAAAAGAGGGAGAAGCCCACAGGCGGCGAGATGAATGCCGTTTGCAAGTTGACCGCCATCACGATTGAGAACCATACCAGGTCAATGCCCAAGGCGCTGGCGGCAGGGGCAAGCAACGGCATGGCGATGTAGCAAATTTCGGTGAACTCCAAGAACACGCCGAGCAAGAAGATGGCGATGTT
>CAKKQG010000143.1 GCA_919901875.1 Anaerolineales bacterium | reverse complement strand
GAGACGAATCTTGAGGCTGGGTTTTTCCATGCCCACGAGTCTACCAGAATTAAACGTTTAACATTGAAGAGGCGAAGTGAGTTTGTCTTGTGCTAGAATCGTTTTGTGGTTTTACCAAACCGTGATCAATCCCAAGTTCTTCGTGAATTAGATACGGTTGTATTGACTCGTGATTTGCCAGAATACAATCTTGTCAAAGGCGATGTCGGCGCAATCGTGCATCATTACTTGGCAAAAAATGCTTTTGAAGTGGAGTTCGTCGCCGCCGATGGAAAGACAATTGCGGTTGCGACTCTCACGCTCGACGACGTGCGCCCGTTGCTTGGACGTGAGATTTTGCATGTGCGCCAGTTAGCGGTTGCAAGCTAATATATTCCACATTTACATTCATCTCGTCTCCGCCAACAAATACGACATGCCAATATACCCAGTGCTAAACAAATTGATTGATGTGCTTTCACATTTATCAAAATCCCAATACGTCACTTCCACCCCTTTGTAATCGTATACGGTGTTGCCGCGATACTCGCCCCGAACCTTCAACCCATTTGTCACATTCCACTGGCGCGAGTCTTTATACATCTTCCGAATCACTATTCGCTTAATCGCTGCTTGATATCACCGTTCTAAAAATTCTGGGATGTCGTTGATGTTGTGTTCGTTAATCACGCACGACACCTTCACCGGAATTTTCACGCGACTCACAATCTCGCCCAGATCAGGCACGCGGCGCAGCCCCATCATTTTGTAATACGTTTGCGGATTGAACGTCGGTAGCGAAAGACATATACGATCATACAGATTCAGCGTCTCGATCTTCTTGATCGCTAATTGACCATTGGTGTGAATCGAATACTGCCGATCACGGGGAAGCCGACTCCGCAACAATTCCAGCAATCGCCCTTCGTGCCGATACATCTGCGGGTCTGTTGTCGTTCCCGTAAACACGATCTGTTTAATGTCGTGTTCGATCACCCTCTCCACAAAGCGATCTAAATTACGAATCGGAAACTCGTTTAGGTTGTTCACGCTCAACCGTGCATCAATCTGCTTGCCGATGCAGAACGGGCAGTGGGCGTTGCACGGACCGGCGAAGAGGATGTTGGCGAAATCGTAAAGCATAGTGATCAGTGGTCAGTGAACAGTGATCAGTTGCGCGACGTTACTCACTGATTACTGATAACTGTTCACTGCTAACTGTTCCCACTGCGGTTGCCACACCTTCCTCCACCCTCTCTGCGCCTTCACCGTTTCGCCGCGAGTGAGTTTGAGAATGTGTTCTTTGACGGCGGGTGCGTAGAACAAGGCAATCACGCCGTTATAATTTTTTGCGCCGTGAGGAGTCAAGCGCAGAGTTGTTTCGTTGTATTCCATCAGCCCTTCACGTAAGACAAACGTCACTTCATCTCGAAATGTTTGCTCCAGCGTGACCCCAAACTTGCCCTCAAAGCTGTTCAAGTTGATCTCGCCAAAGTAAAACGACACGGCGATCATCTTGCCCATCGCCGCTTCGCGCGAGAGATAATACAAATCTTGAATCGGTAGTTGTCCCGCTTCCACTTTTTGCTGATACAACTTCAACGCCTTCCCCGCCGCGCCCGAATTGTAGGAAAGCGTTTGATGCGACAGGGATTGCGCGCCGAGACCGTAACCGATATACGGTGTGCCGTGAATCACGCGGTCACGTAGATAATCGCTCGTTCCCACATCACCCGCGATCTTGCTATATGTATTCTTGCCCGGGTTCGCTTCATAACCTGCCGCGCTCAACATTTCTTTTGCTAACTTCGACATCTCATTCACCTGCGCCAACTCCACATTGGACGCTTGCGACGCGACCCGCGTGCCTTTGTATCTCATGCGATACAGTGTGACGTAATCGGGCGCTAATTCAATCGCGTGCCCCAAAGTTTCTCCCCACGCTTTCAACGATTGCCGCGCGAAGCCATACATCAGATCGACGTTGAACTTTTGGAATCCCGCTTCACGAATGTGATCGCGCGCCGCAAAATTTAAATCCACCGCCGATCCCGTCCGACCTAACGCCTTCAACAAACTTGGTTGAATGATCTGCACGCCCATGCTGATTCGCCCGATGCCTAACGCTTTCAGAGCGCGAATCTTTTCTGGCTCACGCGCGGCGATCTTCGGCGTGGTCTCAATGCTGATCATTTCGTTCGACGGCAAGATGAAATGACGATGCGCCGCTTCGATCACCCGCGCGATGTTTTCTACTTTTGCCACCGTGGGCGTACCGCCGCCGATATCAAACCCGATCAATTTTTTATCTTTAGTCTTTAATCTTTCTCCGTACATCTCAAACTCACGTATAAGTACATCAAAATACGAATCCTCTGCGCTCTGGTTCTCGCGTGGGTCAACAACGGTATATTCGCAAAACGAACAGCGCGTCTCGCAAAATGGAATATGAACGTATAGCCCTAGTTCATCAATACCATTCCACGCTTGCGGCGCGAATGAATCGATCTGCTGCCGCAAAATTTTATAGGGACGCATCGTCGTCAGATGCCCGATGGGGTAGGCGGTGTTGGAGATGTGATGTTGGGCGATGCCTGCCTTGAAAACATCTTCGGGCGCGAAACATTGGCGGTCAATGGGTGAGGTGGTGTTCCATTTCATCTTGGTCTCCTTGCTAAAAGTGTATCTTCTACACTTTTGGCGGCTATAAAAATTGGCGCTGTCGCGCCGTAAGTGTTTAATTGACACTAATATAATGACTTTATTCAAGTGAGTCAATAGCCAAAATTCCTACTCCAACTTCCAACATCCAACTTCCAACCTCTAATCTTTGTTGTATCATTCCTCTCAATGGACGAACCCGCCCTCATCCAACACGCCCAGCGCGGCGATCTCGATTCGTTCAATCGACTCGTGATGGAATATCAAACGCCGATCTATAACGTCGCCTATCGCATTATGGGTGAGACCGACTCGGCGGCGGATGCCACGCAAGATGCATTTATCTCTGCTTATAAAAATATCAAAAGTTATCGTGGCGGATCGTTCAAAGGTTGGCTGATGCGGATCGTGACCAATGCCTGTTACGATGAACTGCGCCGCCGCAAACGCAAACCTGCCACATCGCTTGACGCGCTGACCGATCTCGAACTCAACCCCGATTCATCTGATCCTCAACTCACCTCTCACGCCGAATCACCTGAAGCCCACGCCGAGCGAATCGATCTGGCGCGGGCGATTCAAAACTGCCTCAACCGCTTGCCCGAAGATCAGCGTATGGCAATCGTGTTGTGTGACGTTCAAGAAATGGATTACGGCGAAATTGCCAAAGCCATGCGTGTCGCGCTTGGCACAGTGAAGAGTCGCATCGCCCGCGCCCGCGCCAAACTGCGCGAGTGTTTCTCGCATCACGCGGAACTTTTGCCCGCCGAGTATCGTCTTGAGGGTAAGCCATGACCGATCTCGAACTACTCTCCGCTTATCTCGATAATCAACTTTCGCCAAAAGATCGCGCGCAGATCGAGTCGCGCCTCAAAACGGATTCAAAATTTCAACGGACTCTCGCCGAACTCCGCGCGATCAAAACACAACTGCGCGCCTTGCCAATGGTGAAGCCGCCTCGCTCGTTCACCCTTAAGCCTGAAAACATCCGATCTCGATCCGCGTTCAACTGGATTCCGATCCTCAACTGGTCAACCGCAGTGGCGGCGATTTTATTTGCGGTCGTGATCAGCGTTGACCTGTTTCGCGCGCCGTTGATTGCGCGAGTAGAATTTGCCGCGCCGATGCAAGCGCCCGCGCCCGAAGCGGCGATGAAAGCGGCGGATCAGCAAACGCCGATCACGTTGACGCCGACTCGCACACCTGCGGCTGTGTCGGCAGTCTCCACATCTACAGCTTTAGCAGCACCCAATGTTGGCGGGGCGGTGGCGGGTGCAGCCGAATCGCCAAAGGTGGCGACTCCAGCGGCGCAAGCTCTCGCGCCCGCAGTTCGTAGCACGCAACCCGCAACTGATCAGATCGCAACGCTTTCTCCGACTGCGACGATCTCTTCGCCCACACACACGGCGACCGCAGTAGTGATCGTCACACCTGTTTCTCCTGCGGCGCAGGAATCGGCGGCATCACCGTTGCGAGTCCCCCAAATCATTCTTGGATCGATCTTGTTCATCTTGATCGCTCTCTCGCTGATTGCGCGCACATGGAAATAAATTTTTGCGTGGAGTGCGGGGCGAAGATGGAACGGCGCGAGAAGTATGGCAAGTTGCGTCCGCTGTGTCCGTCGTGTGGTCACATTCATTTTGACGATCCAAAAGTTGCGGCGGCGGTGGTGGTGGAGCATGACGGAAAAATTTTGCTCACGCGCCGCGTAAATGATCCCCAACGCGGGCTGTGGACGGTGCCGGGTGGTTTTGTGGATGCGGGTGAAGATCCAAAAGAGGCGGCGGTGCGCGAGTGTGAAGAGGAAACAGGTTTAAAAGTTGAAGTGACGGAGTTGCTAGATGTGATCGCCGGACGCGAACATACACGCGGGGCAAGTTTTGTGATTTTTTATCGCGGGCGAGTCATCAGTGGCACACTCGCCGCGCATGACGACGCCGATGATGTTGGATTTTTTGCGAAAGGTGAATTGCCAGTGTTGGCGTTTGAGACGACGAAGAAAATTTTAGAACTGTGGAAAAATAAAAATCTCTAATCTCCAATCTCTTGGGATAAGATTGAAGATTAGAGATTGGAGAT
>CAKKQG010000142.1:1793-4417 GCA_919901875.1 Anaerolineales bacterium | reverse complement strand
GTTTCCACTGATAACTGATAACTGATGACTGATTACCGAATTTCCAGCTTCAACTTGACCCGCCCCACCTCAATCACATCTCCGGCTCCAACCGGCACGGGGTGATCGATCTTATTGTCGTTGAGTATCGTCCCGTTGCGCGAATCTAAATCTTCCAGCCACCAATGACCATCGCGCAGATGCACCAGCGCGTGTTCGAGTGAAGCCGTGTCGTCGTCAATGTGGGCGGTGTTGGTTGGGGCGCGACCAATGGAGGTGAGAGTCAAAAGAGGAAAAGAGTCGCCCACGCGAATCGGCGGCGACTCGCCCTCGATCACGATCAAACGCCCGCGCACTTTATCGCGCGCTTGCGATTCTATCGTGGCGCGAGTCACATCCTTCCACAACAGAAAAAAGATCGCGCCGAGAAAGCTCAGAATAATCAGAGCGAGTGAGATGCGTAGTATGAAGAAAACGAATGAGGGGGACATCTGAAAAAAACAAACTTCAAATTTCAAAAAAAGCCAATTTGAAGTTTGGAGTTTGAAATTTGAAGTTATCTTTCTTTCGGCGTTGGATTCGGATCGCTTCGTGCCGGCAGCGGATTCGTTTCTCCGGTGTCGTTGGGGTTAGGCGAGGGTTCTTCTTCGCCGTAGATCAGAGTTGTGCTGGCGAGCGTCATCACATCACCCGCGCGCAAAACACATTCTTCAACGCCTTGGTTGTTGACGAATGATCCGCTTGCCGATCCTAAATCGTATAACACCCATTTGCCGTAGCGTTGGCGTATCTGCGCGTGATGGCGCGAGACACGCGGGTCGTCGAGGATCACCACGTTGTCGAGTCGTCGTCCAATGGTGACAACCGGTTTATCAAGCGGCACATGTTTACTGCCGTTGATGATCAAAAATGCTTTCGGTGCGCGCGAGCTTTGCTGAATCAATTCCGCAACCGATAGCGGCATGGGGCGCGTGGTGTCGTTGGGGTCGCCCACAGCTTCTACTACAATGCCATTCGGCTCCACTGTGGGATCGGCGTCAATGGTGATCGTCGGGCGCGTGAGCAAAACGAGATCGAGTTCGCGAGCGAAGATCAACAAGTGCGCCGACAGACCGCTGATCAAACTCGGTGAGGCCGCCTTGAGCGCGGTGGCGTCTTCGGGGTTGAGCCGCACGCGATAATTCGTGGGCGCAAGTTTTGCTTCTTTGGGTCCGGGTATGGCAAAATCTTCCATCGCCCGCGCCAGGCGCACGGCGAGTTCGCGCGGCTGCAATCGTCCGGCGAGCAAACGGGTGAACGTCCCTTCCACAATTTGTTCGATGTGCGATTCGAGTTTTGCCAACTTGTCACTCATGCGCGGGATTATAGCATCGCTTGACAATGAACAATTAGTGGATAGCATATAGCGGATGACAAATGGCAAATGGCAGATGGCAGATGGCGAATGGCGTGATGCGTGATACGTGATACGTGATCTCTAATCTCTACTGGACTTACGCAGTTCACAGAAATTTTAATCACGAATGTCACGAATGTTCCGAATTTGACGAATAAAACAAAAGAGAAATTCGCGTTATTCGTTTATTCGAGTCATTCGTGATTAAGGTGCGTAAGTCCTGCCTAATCTCTAATTTCAAATGAACAATCAGAAATCAGAAATCGAAAATCAACAATCCGGAAAGCAGATTCGTTTAACTTCTTATGCCACATGCGCCGGTTGAGCGGCTAAACTCGACCCCCAAGTTTTGGGGCAAGTGTTGAAGCCGTTGAGCGAAATGTTTCAGGCAAAAAATTATCCGGCGCTGCTGATTGGACTCGCCGCGCCTGATGACGCCGCCGTGTATCAATTAAATGAGTCGCAAGCGATCATCTCGACAGTGGATTTTTTTCCGCCGGTGGTGGATGAAGCCTACGAGTTCGGAGCGATTGCCGCCGCCAACGCCCTCTCCGACGTGTATGCCATGGGCGGTGAAGTATTGTTCGCCCTCAACCTTGTCGCCTGGCGTGATGATCTTGATCCGAGTCTATTGACGGATGTATTGCGCGGTGGCGCGGATAAAGTTAAGGAATCAGGTGGTGCGGTGGCTGGCGGTCACACCGTGACCGATCAAGAACCGAAATACGGACTGGCGGTCACCGGCATCGTGCATCCGCATCACATCTTCACCAAAGGCGGCGCGCGCGTGGGCGATTCGATCATTTTGACGAAGCCGCTCGGCACTGGCACGATCACGACGGCGATCAAACGCGGCGAATGTGATGCCGCCGATGCGCGCGGCTGCGTTGAGTCCATGATGAAACTTAATCGTGACGCCTCACGCGCCGCGAAAAATTTGGGTGAGGCGGTTCACGCCGTCACCGACATCACCGGCTTCGGTCTGATCGGTCATGCCCACGAGATGGCGCATCTTTCGGAGTGTGTGATCCGATTCGATTTTGAATCATTGCCGTGGTTGAACGGCGCGCAAAATTATGCGCGTCAATGGATTTTCCCCGGCGGCTCGGAACGCAACGAAGCTTTTTATTCGCAATGGGTGACGTTTGAACGCGGCTTGGAGAGTTGGGAACAACGATTGATGTTTGATCCACAAACGAGTGGCGGCTTGCTCCTTGCCATAGACGCGGCGCGCGCCGAAGAATTTTTG
>CAKKQG010000142.1:0-1693 GCA_919901875.1 Anaerolineales bacterium | reverse complement strand
CCTCTCGTGTAGTGAAAAAGAAACCCGGCAAAAATCTCGGCAACGGAGTATTGCGCGTGGCGTCTGCCGACCTCAGCGCGGTGCTTAGTGCGATGACCGATGTGGTCATGGTGTTGAATTCTGAAGGTCGCTATCTGGAGATCGTCCCCACAAACCCCAACCTTTTATACAAACCTGCCGATCAATTGTTAGGCAGAACTCTCCACGAAAATTTTCCGCAACCGAAAGCAGATGAAATGTTGGGTTACATTCGCCGCGCCTTGAAGACCGGCGACACGGTGCATAGTGAATACTGCCTGACCATTGAGGGTAAAGACGTTTGGTTCAATGCAGCGATCTCGCCGTTGGCAAACGACTCGGTGGTGTGGGTCGCGCGCGACATCACCGAGCGCAAGATCGCCGAAGCGACCAACCGCGAGCAAACCGCCCAGATGGAAGAGATATTGAAGGCAAGCTTAAGCCTCACGGCTAATTTAGAACTGAGTGATTTGTTGGCGCGGATTTTGGAAAGCGCTCTGCACTTGGCTCGCGGCGCGCAAAACGCAAACCTCTTCTTGTACGATTCAAAACACGATCACTTGTCTTTTGGCGCCGGTATGCCGAAAGACAAATTTTTTAACCAACCTTATTCTCAACCTCGCCAAAATGGATTGACCTACAGCGTTGCCCGTGGCGGCGAGATGATCCTTGTATCCAATATGCACACGCATCCCCTCTATTTTGGGTCTCCATCCAATTGGGGTGGGGCGATCATTGGTCTTCCATTAAAGATCGGGCAGGAAGTCGTGGGGGTGATGAATGTTGCCTATTCCGAGCCGCGTGAGTTCTCCTCCTCAGAAATGCGCGCGCTGCGTTTGTTGGGCGATCAAGCGGCAGTGGCGATCCAGAACTCGCGTCTTTTTATTTCTGAACGCGCGGCACGCGCCCAAGCCGAAGCGCTGATCGAAGTGGCGCACACTTTTACGACGAGCTTGGAATTGGGGAGCTTGTTGCAGTTGATTCTTGAACAACTGGCTCGTGTGGTGGATTATGACTCGGCCTCCATCATGCTGCTGGTCGGCGACAAGTTAGACATTGTTGCGGCGCGCGGCTTTGATCTTCACGGTGAACAAACCGCGAATTTGAGTCTTGAGAATTTGGATCATATACGTGAAGTCATTTCAGAACGTCATCCGGTGGTGATCGCCGACACTGCCGCCGATCCCCGTTGGTTGCGGCGAGAAACGGCGATGTATATTCGTTGTTGGTTGGGCTTGCCGCTCGTGGTCAAAGATCAAGTTATCGGTGTGTTGAATTTGGATAAACAGCAAGCCGGTTTTTACAATGATTTCGATCCTGGTTTGGCTTTGACCTTCGCCAGCCAAGCGGCGGTGGCAATTGAAAATGCGCGGCTGTTTGAATCTATCTCGCGCAATGCTCAAGAGATGTGGCGGGCGAGTGATGTTCTGCGTAGTTTGAATGCTGTGCCGGATGTGATAGGCGCGTTTGGTGAAATTGCCGAGGGACTTAAGATCTTGAGTGGATGTGAGCATCTGATTCTCTTGTTGTTGGATGACAACCGCGAGAAGTTCACGGTGGCGGCGGTGGATCGTTCTCGTGCCGGTTTGGAAGCGATGACTCAATTCCCGACCACGACGACGGCGGCGCAGGGTGATCTGCTGAGCGGGCGCGTTCACGTTACTTTGGATTTATC
>CAKKQG010000141.1:2357-10359 GCA_919901875.1 Anaerolineales bacterium | reverse complement strand
TTCGTCAGCCGCCCTGCCAACGAATACAGATCGTCAATAGATTGCCGCGAGGCTTTCAACAACCGTTCATTTTCGGCGAGGCGTTCTTCCTGCTGCGCGAAGAGTTTGGCGTTGTGGATCGCTGTCGCAATTTGGTCTGCCAATGTTTGCAGCACAGTCATATCGTCGGGAGAGAAAGCCAGAGGATCGCGCGAATGAATATCCAAAGCGCCGATTGCCTCATCGCCCACGATCAAAGGTATTGCCGCCTGTGCTTGGGAACCATTTACTTGAGATAAAGCCAAAGAACCCCTTTTATCTTCGGCGAGCCGCACCACGCGCGGTTTGCTGTTGGCAATTGCAAACGCTACTGCTGCTTGTGATGAGGCAACGCGGAAGCTCTGCGCGTTATATTTCAGCTTGTGCCCGATCTCGCCACTGGCTTCGCGGATGATCGCGTTCTCGCCGTCGGCGTCCAGCAGAAAGATAGAAGCATGAAAATATCCAAATCGCTCGAGGAGCAAATTGAGAGTCTGTGGGAGTTGCTCTGAGCTATTAAGCCCGCCCAATGCAGTGCGCCCGATCTCAACCGCGCTGTAAACTCGTTCGACACGCTTCTGCATCGCTTGCTCTAGCGAAACGTTCTGTTCTTTAAGTTGAGAGATCGTCTGCGCCGCGCGCGTGGAGGCTCGATAGGTGATCACCAGAGTCACTATCAAAATCGCCAGCAAGACGATGACGGTGATGATGAAGGCAAAAATGAACAGCAGGGAAGCAACGTTCATTCTGTTCCCTCGGCGGTCGGTATCGTCAAGCGCACCACAGCGCGACGACTGTTGGTTCCGCGCTGCAATTCGTCGGCGGCAATTTGCAGCACGTTTTTAATTTCAAGACCGGCGGTTAGCTTCTGCGATACATCGGCGATCATCCGCTCGCGCCGCGCTAAACGATTGGTGGCGGCGAGCGACGATTGCGTTTCTTCCAGCAAGCGCGCGTTTTCAATGGCGAGCGCCACTTGAGTGATCACCGCTTCTGCCAACAGCAGATCATCGCTGCTCCATTGAACCGATTCGGGCGGGGCGCTCAAACTAAATTCGCCAATGATCTGATCGCGCAAGGTGATCGGCACTGACAAAATGGTGCCGTCTTCCGAAAGGGTGGGCGCGCTTAAGGTGAGATCAGTTTCGTTTAATTCCGGCGCGGGTTTTACGGTCTCGCCTTCCAAGCGCAAGTTAACGGTCTCGGCATGAGCGCGGCTGTAGCTTTGCCATGACTGCGTGAGATAGAGTTGGGTCAGTTGGTTGGATTCTTTGATCCGCTCTTGCGCTTCTTGATAGAGGCGGGCATTGTTCATGGCAATGGCGATCTGGTTCGCCATGTTTTGCAGAACGGCGATGTCGTCGGTGTCGAAGGCGTTAGCTTCAGTAGATTGCACATCAAGCGCGCCGATCAAGGTGTCGCCGACGATCAACGGCAGTGCCATTTCGGATCGGGTATTGGGCAAGAGGGGGTTGTTAAAGTGGACGGCATCCGCGCTCACGTCAAGGGCAATGCGCGCTTGATGGTGTTGGGTGACGTAGCCGATGATGGATTGCGACCCGAGGGCGAGGCGGTGTCCCCGTTCTTTCATGATCCGCCCGATCTCGCCCGTGGATTCGCGCACGATGGCGTATTCATATTTTTCATCCATCAAAAAAACTGAAACGTGATAAAAGCCAAGCCGATCACGGATGATGTTCACCGTGCGTGACAACACTTCGCCCACATCCAGTGTGGAAGAAACCGTCGTGGCAATTTCATTGATCGCCGCCAGTTGATCGGTGCGCTCGGTGACTTCGTGTTCCAATGATTTCGCCGAACGGTTTGCCTGATCGAGCAGAGCATTAAACGCCTGTGTCAGTTGAGCAATTTCATTGCCCGCGTGCCCGCCGACGGCAAGGATTAAATCGTCGTTCTGTGCTTGGAGCACAATTCTTGTCAACGCGACAATGGGCTGGATGAAGGTGCGGGCGACATAAAGGGTTAAGAGAATTGTGATGACTAAACCGATCAGGCTGAGGGCGGCGACGATGCCGATCACATCCGCTATGGCAAGGTTGTTCGCCGGGTTTTGCCAAACGATGATCAGCCATGGCACAAGCAGCACCACGACGATAAGCATCAACATCGCCAGCGTGCCAATAGTCAACTTCCACGAGAGTGGCAGGTCGGCAATGGATCGAGACGGGCGGGCGTTTACACGTTTCATAGTTCCGTCGTCTTTTGCGTCTCAGGAGATGGCAAGCCTACCCGCACCGTGCCTTTGCTTGCGCCCAGACTTTTGCCAAGTTCGATCAAGGCCGTGGTGAGGATCGTGTTCACGTTGGGCAGGCGGCGCATCTTATCGCTGATGGCATTGACGGTGCGTTCGCGATTCGCCAAGCGGCGCGTTTCGGAAAGTGCCTTTTCAGTTTCCTCGATCAACCGCGCATTTTGGATCGCCGTTGCCAGTTGATCGGTCATGGTTTGCAGAACGATGATGTCGGCTTCAGAGAAGGCGTTGTATTCGGTGGATTGCACGTCGAGCGCGCCAATGACGGTTGCGCCAACGATCAGGGGCAGCGCCATTTCCGAATGTGTCTCTGGCAGAAGGGGGTTGGCGAAGCGCACCGCTTCGACACCGACATCCAAAGCAATACGCGCTTGACGCCCGGCGACAGCCGAGCCGACCATCGAGCGTCCGCCAATTTCAAGACGATGTTGACGGCGCAATAATTCTTGACCGGCTTCACCTGTGGCGTGTCTTAATACTGCCCAGTGTCCCACGTCGTCCACCAAGAACATCGCGGCATAGTACAAGTTAAATCGCTCGCGAATGAGTTCAACCGATTTGACGATCAACTCTTCGGGATCGGTAATTGAAATCGAGGCGCGGCTGACTTCGGAAGCGGCGAGCAGTTGGTCGGCGCGGCGCTGCACTTGCTGATACAAGCGGCTGTTTTCAATCGCGTTAGCAATCTGACTGGAAAGCGTCTCTGCCAGTGCAACGTCCTCCGGAGTAAATTCTTTGCCGGGCAGATTCGAATCAATTTCAACCGTGCCGATCACTTCGCCGCGCACGATCAGCGGCGTCATCATTATTGCTTCCACGTCGCTGCCGTGCATCGTTGAAATGATCGGGTTGACCTGTGCGTCGTTGACGACCAGCGTTGTTTGCGTGCGGATCACTTGTTGTGCGGATTGGCTGTCGGCAAGAAGTATCGGCGAACCGACGATGTGCTGCGCGTCGGCCTCCGAGCGGAAGGCGGCGACCACGGTGAGACTTTTGCCGGATGGATCGCGCAGGGCAATATCGCTTTGGGTAGCGTTGAAGATCGAAGCCATTTCGCCGACCACCGCTTTCAACAAAGTGGGAGCATCCAACGCCGAACTCGCCGCGCTGGCGATGCGGTTGATCGCCGCAAGTTCATCGGCGCGGGTCTTGGTTTGTTCAAAGAGGCGCGTGTTCTGAATGGCGATGGCGATTTGCGCGCTGACGGTTTCCAAAAATCGCATCTGCGATTCGTTGAAACGCCCCGGCTGATTTAAATCTTGAATTGCCAATACGCCGACCACGTTTTGCCCGGCCATCATCGGCACGCCCAGGTACGATTGCGCGACGATGTTCGTGCCGCCGGCTATCGCGCCGAGTTTCGAGGCGTCTTCTTCGTTATTGATCAACAGCGGCTTGCGAGTTTGGATAATAATGCCGGTCAAGCCACGACCCAACGGGTTGGGCGGGATGGTGTAAACCTGTCCCTCTTCATACATATAAGGGATTTCGAACATCTTGCTTTGCTCGTCGTACAAGGCAACGTAAACATTGGTGACGTTAGTGATGCGGGCGATCTCTTGGCAGGCTGTATCGAGCAATGTCCGCAAGTCGGTTTGCGCCGTGACGGCTTGGCTGATCTGATTGAGCGTGGCAATTTCGTTGAAACGGATTTGTGTTTCGTTGATCAGGTTGGCGTTCTCAAGCGCAATAGCGATCTGATCGGCCATCGTTTGTAGAACGATGATGTCTGATTCGGAGAAGGCGTTGTATTTAGTGGATTGCGCGTCCAGCGCGCCCAACACCTCATCGCCGACGATGAGGGGCAATGCCATTTCGGAATGTGTCTCTGGCAAAAAGGGATTGACGAAGCGCACTGCTTCGCTGTCGGCGTCGAGGGCGATACGCGCTTGACGCCGCGAGATTGCCGTGCCGACCATGGAGTTCCCGCCAATTTCAAGACGGTGTTTGCGCTTGAGCAATTCCTCTCCGGCGCTGCCGGTGGCGTATCGCAAGACTGCCCATCCCTTGTCAACCAGGAATACGGCGATGTAGTAGAGATTGAAACGCTCGCGGATGAGTTCGGCGGCTTTCACAATCAACTCGTCGGGGTTGATGACTGAGATCGAGGCGCGGCTGACTTCGGCCGCGGCAAGTAATTGATCGGCGCGGCGTTGAACTTGTTGATAGAGCCGCGCGTTTTGCACGGCGACTCCGATCTGCTTGCCAATAATTTTCAAAAAATCTTCATCGGCTTGATTAAATCGCCCCGGCTGATTTAAATCTTGAATCGCCAATACACCGACGACAGCATCGCCGACGATGATCGGCACGCCCAAAAATGATTGGGCGGCATCCTCGCCTCTATTGATCGCCGCCGTCTTTCCACCCTCTTCTTTTTCGCCGTTCACTAACAACGGCAGGCGATTCTTGATAATGGCGCTCGTCAAATCGTCGTTCAACTGTTTAGAAGGAAGCGACGTGACTTGACCGTTGTCATACTTATAAGGAATTTCGAAGACGGTCGTGTTGGCGTCGTGCAGCGCGATATAAATGTGTTCGACGCTCATGGCGTCAGTGACGTGTTGGCGCACAACATCAAAAAATCCGTTGAGGTCGGTTGGATCAGGGTTGATCTTTGGATTGGTTAATTCCACAAAGGCTTCAGCCAGTAGGGTGACGGTTTGCGAGCGTCTATGTTCGCGTGTGTATTGGGCGGCTGTGCCGATGGCGACGGCAACTTGATCGGCGATGGTTTGCAGGATCGCCACATCTTCTTGAGTGAAGCCATAAGATTCGAGCGCCTGCACATCCAGCGCGCCGATGACTTGACCGTTTTGTCGTAATGGCACCGCAAGTTCGGAATGTGTGCCGGGCAACATTTCATTTCGGAAATTGGGCTCGGAGGTGTAGGTATAAGTTAAGCGATGAGTATTATTGGCAATGACATAACCAATAATGGAATTCGAGCCTTTTAGAACCTTGTATCCAATCTCTTTTGGATACGTACCTGCCGCGCTGCCCCCGGCTTTGAAAGCGGCATATTCCCCTTTGTCATCGAGCAAATAAAATGAGGCAGCAAAATATCCCAGCCGGCTACGGATCAAATTGAGTGTTGTCTCCAATAGTTGATCAAGGGTATGGGGTGAGGAGGCGGCCTGACCGATGTCTGCTGTGATAGACCAGCGTTCAGATGCCTGTCCAAATTCTGTCTGAGTGTTTTGGCGGATGAGAACAAATAACGATACACCAAAGATGAGGACGATCAGTGCCATGATCGCCGAAACGACCTGCGCCGTGTTGAGGGTGTTGACGGCGTCGCTGCCGGCGACGGTGAAACGTTTTTCTTCCGTGATGTAAAGTTGATCGAGCGCTTTTTCGACGGCGCGGAATTGCGCTTGCAGCTGCGAAGCAACGAGAGCCACAATGGAGCGTCGTTCTCCCGGTGGTGTGTTGCGGTAGGTGGCGATCAGCGTATCGTAATTGGCTAAAAGTTGTTTGGTGACTTCAATCGAGGGGAGATAGTGCGACTGATCGGCGGAGGTCTTTTGCATCTGCCTCAGACGATCTTCAAGTCTGAGGCGCAGGAGATTGGCGGTTGTGAAATCCGATCCTTCGTTCACCAACGCGGCTAACGTCACGCTTTCCAGTCGCAAGACCTCAAGCCGAAGTTCGCTGATCTGCGGCAGGAGTTTTGAAGCAGGTGTGAAGTTTTGTTGGATGTTTTTCGTCAACTGAACATAATTGACGATGAGCAAGCCTTCTGCCATCAAGCTCACTAAAATGACAAGCCCGATCAAGATGATCTGGTTGCGCGAGAGGCGGAGGACTCGGCTGAGGGGAGTGATAATGGAATCCAACATAGCAGCTCGCTCTGAACTCTATTTGGATTGTCAGAGTTGGAGCGCGAAGTCTTAGCGTGTTCCCAGGTCCCACACTTCTTCGCCGCGCAGCAAGTGGCTTATTTGATCGGGAAACTTATCGGGATCGAGCGGCTTGCCGATGAATCCATCGAAACCCGCCGCGCGAGCTTTTGCCATTTGTTCCGAGCTCGCTTCGGCGGTGACCGCCACGACCATGGTGTCGGTCAGGCGTGGATGATCGCGCAATTTTTTCAACGCGGCGTAACCGTCCTCGTAGGGCAGACGGATGTCCATCAAAATTAAATACACTTGGGGCAGGGTGTCGGCGAATTCGACCACCTGCCAGCCAGATGTTTTCCATTCGCAACGCTGCACACCCATATAGGCGAGCATCCGCGCCATCAAAACAAAGTTCGATGGATTGTCCTCGACGATTAGAATCGTCGCGTCTTTGGGATGAACCGGCTTGCGCTTGAGATTGACGGGTTGGCTGTCAGGAGAATTGGCGATCATAGTGTGTGTGCCTCTTTGATAAATTTTGCTACCTGTTGTGGGAACAGATCGACATTGATCGGTTTTTGGATATATCCGTCGCAACCGGCGGCGAAGGTTTTTTCGCGATCACCTTTCATAACGTTGGCAGTGATGGCGACCACCGGGACACCGTCGAGATGTTTCATCTCGCGTAATTTTGCGGTGAGGGTAAACCCGTCAATCTCTGGCATGTTGATGTCAATCAAGATCACGTCGGGATGCAGATTTCTCACCAGCGACAGCCCTTCTTTCGCGTTGCCGGCGGTGACGACGTCGTACCCTTCTGCCATCAACACCCGTACGACGAGCGTGCGATTATCCGGATTGTCCTCAATACACATAACGAGCTTTTTTTCTTCGGTCATAATTGTTCAGTGGAAATTATTCTAACATCCACCGCCAGCAGAGAGCATTGCAAAGCAATTGCCGAGCCGAACTCTCTGCAAGCCACTTGCAACAAAAAAGACCTCGCGGGTTTTTGAAACCCGCGAGGTCTTTTCGATAACGTTTATTTTTTCTTGGGAATGATGGTCACTTTGCGGAACTCGCCTTCCCCCACACTTTCAGTCATCACCTCGGGGTGGTCGCGCAGCGTCAAATGAACGATCCGCCGCTCGTTGGCTGGCATAGGTTCGAGCGACAGCGTGCGTCGTTGTTGCGTCGCTTGCTCTGCCAGTCGTTGCGCCAAGCGTTTCAATTGTTCTTCGCGTCGGCTTTTATAGCTCTCAACATCTACGATGATGTTGACCACCGAGTTTAACTGTTTGTTGACGATCAAGCGCAAG
This sequence comes from Anaerolineales bacterium, assembly GCA_919901875.1. Lineage (GTDB taxonomy): Bacteria > Chloroflexota > Anaerolineae > Anaerolineales > VGOW01 > VGOW01. The sequence goes on along the minus strand of CAKKQG010000141.1, from coordinate 2,908 downwards.
ATATATTGCAGCGCCGCCAACGTCTCGCCGCGCCGACCAATTAATAAACTGAGATCATCGCCCTCTACATCGAGCAGAAGCGGACGCTCCTCACCCTCCGTCGCTTCGCCCCATTGAGTGACGATGTGAGCCCGCAAATGCATCTTGTTCAACAATTCTTGTAATGCCTGACGCGCCACTTGCAAGGTTTCGTCTTCAGGCTGTCCTTCGGGTCTAATGGAAAGTCGGACACGCGCCCGACGACCTTCAACAGAATCACCTTGATCTAATACTTCAACGTCCACGGCGTCCCGACTCAGGCCGAGTTCGCGCAGCCCGTCGGCGATGGCTTCATCCACCGTGGGCGCAATCATTTCGATGAAGGTGCGGTTATCAGTCATAGAGTAAATACGTGATACGTGATACGTGATACGTGATGCGTGATACGTGTTTCGTATTGCGTATTCAGTTGTTACGAATACGCAATATGCGATACGCAATATGCGATACGCCATCCGCGATACGCAATATGCGATACGCCATCCGCGATACGCAATATGCGATACGCCATC
>CAKKQG010000141.1:0-2257 GCA_919901875.1 Anaerolineales bacterium | reverse complement strand
CGCGATACGCGATACGCGATTTACTTCTTCGCGCCTGCCTTCAGCGCCTTGCCGGGTTTGCTTCCTTTGCCGGTCGTCACTTTTTTCACTTCGGGTTTGGGCATCGGCTCGCGCTTCAAGAAGGCGATGATGCGTTTGCGTTGATACTCATTCGTCCACGCATATTGTACGGCAGTCGCCAGATTCGATACGACGAAATAAATTGACAAGCCGGAAGCGAATTGCAGCGACATAAACCCAAAAACAACCGTCGTGCTTAAGCTCATACTGCGCGCCATCTCTGCCGCTTGCCCGCCGTCACCTGACGGGGCGGGTGTCACCATCTGTTGCGAGAGCCACGTCGTGGCAACGACCAGCGCCGGCAACACATAATACGGATCGGGCAATGCCAAGTTCAACCAAAAGAAATGGTTGTTGACCGGGATCAACTGATCGAAGTTGGGAAATATAGGATAGATGGCGTGATACAGATCGATCAGAGTCAACGGCGAGACCGCCATGACGTATGTGATCGATTGATACAGACCGATCATGATCGGGAACTGCAACAACATCGGCAGACACCCGCCCAACATCGTCGTCGGTCCAAAACCGAGCCGCGCCATTTCGGCTTGCAGTTTCTCCGGCTGATCTTTGTATTTCTCTTGTATCTCTTTCATCAGCGGCTGCATCTCGGTCATGCGTTGTTGATTCTTCTGCGCCCACACGGTGAGGGGGATCGTCACCAAACGGATCAACACAGTGAAGATCACAATCGCCAGCGTGAAGCTATTGCCGACCACAGAATAAAGCAACAGCAGGGCATTCGTAAACGGGTACAGGATGATAGCATTCCACATAATGTTATCCTACGGTTTGAAGAACCATTTGGTGGTTCCATCATTGATGTTCAAAGCATATAGCCAGTTCTTGGCGTAAATTGGCGCGATTACCACCAAGTCATTGACTACTACGGGGTTGCCTAACAGACGATCAGCATTTTCATCGTCAATGGATTTCTTCCACACAGTTGAACCGTCGGAAGTTTTCAAAGCGAACGCCAGCCCGTCTTCGGCGATGACAAATAATTTGTCGCCGACCACAACCGGCACACCGCGCACCGCGCTGCCGAGCTGCTGTTTCCAATTAACTCTTCCTTCGGAGGCGTTCACCGAGAAGATCGAGCCTCTCAGATCGCCGAAGTACAAGGTGTTGCCGTCAACCACTGCGCTGCCCCACACCCAACCCTCACTTTTCACTTTCCATTTCTCTCTGCCATTCGAGGCATCGAGGGCGTAGAGCGTATCGCTCAACGTGCCAACGAATAGCGTCTCTTTGCTGAGAGTCGGCGTGCCGGCTACTGCCCCATTAAGTTCCACTGACCACAGCACCCTTCCATTATTAGCATCCACGGCATAGATGAAATGATCCATGGAGGGGAGGTAGACAACTTTATCCGTAGCAACTGGCGCCGCCCACAAACTGTTCTTGGCGGTGAACGTCCACTTGAGATCGCCCTTTTTGCTTAAGGCATAAAGGTTGTTGTCGGCTGAGGCGATGTAGACGGCATCCCCTGAGACGGTTGGCGCAGCGATCAATCGATCTTTCGATCCCTTAAATTCCCAAATTAGTTTGCCGGTTTTTGCCTCAACGGCATATGCCGATTTGTTATAGGAGGTGACATAGAGCGCGTCGCCATCTAATACCGGGTCGGAGAAGAACTCGCCAGTGATGTTGCTCCCTTCGGCGGGGAACTTCCATCGCGGTAGACCGTCGGCGGTGTTAAGGGCGAAGACGTTTGCGCCGAAAGCGATGTAAACCGTGTCGGGTGAAGCGGCGAGCCCGGGCCACGATTGTGCTGGAGCAGCACCGCAGGCGCTGACCAATAGAGCGATCAGCGAGCCGAGTAACCATTTATGAATCTTTTGAATCATTTAACTCAATTACTCCTGTGAAACTTCCGATGTCTCGTGCGAAGCACATCGGAAGTTTTATAGATTAAGGAACAGGGTCATGCCCACCGCGCGCGAAAGGGTTGCATCGCAAAACACGAAGAAAGCCCATCCAACTGCCGCGCAGGATTCCATACTTCTCAATTGCTTGATACGCATATTCGGAGCAAGTGGGATAGTAGATACAACTGGGCGGGAGAAGCGGTGAGATGAAGCGTTTGTAAAAGCGGATGAGACCGAGAACAAGGCGTTTCATGTTGGCGAATGGCACATGGCGAATGGCTTATCGCATATCGCTATTTGCCATCCGCTATCTGCCATCGGCT
>CAKKQG010000140.1 GCA_919901875.1 Anaerolineales bacterium | reverse complement strand
GTGAGAATCGGATCGAGAAATTGAGTCGGAAAAATGTTGACGAGTTGAATGAGTAGCCAATGAAAGACCACGCCGCCGGGTGGATGTGTGGCGAGGCGGTAATAAGGCAAGGTGGGTTGTGCTTGCGTGAAGTCGCGCAAAAATTTTGCGAGATCGTCAATGGCGGCGGCGGGCGGGAAGTAGCCGAAGTAAGAGGGGTTGAGGGTGCGGGCGATGATAGAGAAGTTGTTGGCGGTGAGGGCTTGGAGGGAAAGGTGGAGGGCTAAAGCGAGTGCGGTGAAAATTAGTAATTGGTAATTGGTAATTGGTTGGAGATTGGAGATTGGAGATTGGGGATTGGAGATTCGGTAAAGGGCGAGAGCGATGAGGATGGGGAAGATGAGCCGCCAGACGATGAGATCGAGGGAGTTGTGAGTCCATTGCCATTCGCCCGCTACGCCGCGCAGGGCGGGGAGGAGATCGGTGGCGATGACCGCGCTGATAAAAAGTGTGATGAAGGTGATCAGTTGCGCGGGGCGATAACGGATCAGAGCAAGAAGATCGCGGCGCATTTCAATCAACGAATTTCCGCATCCACAATTCAAGTGTTGCCAAACACCACACGCGCATATACGCGCCTTCGCCTTGTAGAAAATCTTGATAGAGGCGTTGAGCGTAAGGCGCATCGAACAACTCGCGTTGTGTGAGTGAACGTGACGAGAAGACATCGTCGAGCATGGGCTTCAACGCGCCGCGCATCCAGGCGGCAACGGGCATTTCGAATCCTTGCTTCTTGCGAGCGATCACTTCAGGCGGAAGAACGTCAGCGAGGGCGGCAGTGAGAAGATATTTCGGTTGACCGTTTTTAAGTTTGAGATCGGCGGGGATGGTGGTCACGAACTCAACGAGTTTGTGATCAATGAGCGGCACACGCACTTCAAGCGAATGCGCCATGCTCATGGCATCGGTATCGCGCAAAAGCGTGTTCGCCATGTAATTCTTCAGTTCAAGTCGTGTCACGCGATCAATCACTTCATCTTCATCGTCGCGCACAAATCGTTCCAACATTGCGCGGCTGTTGATGTTGTAATCGAGTTCGTCCTTCACGTTCTTCGACAGCAACATCGCCTTCATTTTTTCATTGAACAAAATTCGCGTGCGCCCATAACGCCCCAAGAAATCATCATCGGCAAAAGCCACCGCGCCGCCGATGGCAGGTTTGCGCGTGAGGGTCGAAACCGTGTTGGCGCCCGTTGCCATGAACGCGCGCATCGGGTTCGGAATCGTTTTCCACAATGGATCGTAGCGTGCCGCTTGCGCCAACAATTTAAATTGCGGATAGCCCGCAAACAATTCATCACCGCCCAAGCCGCTCAACGCCACCTTGACGTGCTTCGCCGTTGCTTGCGAAACCAAATAAGTGTTCAAGCCATCACCCGATGGTTGATCCATCGCGGCGATAATCTGATCGATCTCATCGGCAACCTTTTCCCCGCCGACGATCACTTCGGTGTGATCGGTGTTGTAACGTTTTGCCACCACTTGAGCGTAGCTACGTTCATCAATACTGCGTCCTTCGTTTTCAAAACCAATCGAAAAAGTTTTGAGCCGCTCGCCGCTGATTTGCGTCATCAATCCCACTACCGCCGATGAGTCAACGCCACCGGATAAAAACGCGCCCACCGGCACATCGGCGATCATGCGTAAGCGGATCGACTCTTCGAGCAAGCGACGCAATTCATTTTTGATCTCGATCTCGTCGGCGCGGGAGGGCTTCGCCGTTGGCACATCCCAATACGGGGATACCGTCACCTGACCCTGATGCCAACTCAAACAATGACCCGGCGGCAGGGCATGGACATCGTTCAACATTGTGAGAGGCGATGGAACGGAGTAGAAAGATAAATAATGTAACAGTGATTGAAGATTGAGTGAGGGCTTAATGAAACCACTGGCGATGATCGCTTTGAGTTCTGAACCTAACACCAAGCCCGTCGGCGTGTGCGCCCAATAGATCGGTTTGATGCCGAGTCGATCCCGCGCGGCGAAGAGTCGTTGGCGTTTCACATCCCAAATTAAAAAGGCGAACATCCCTCTAAAGTGATGCACGCACTCGTCGCCCCACTCTTCGTAAGCGTTGGCGATCACTTCAGTGTCGCTGTTCGATCTAAATTCGTGACCGCGTTTGATCAACTCCGCTTTGGTCTCGGCAAAGTTAAACACTTCGCCGTTATAGGTGATCCACACTTCGCCGCGCATCGTCGTCATCGGCATGTGACCGAGCGGCGAGAGATCGATGATCGCCAAGCGCGTGTTGACCAAAGTCACAGGCGTGCCATGAGTCGAAACCCACACACCGTGATCGTCAGGACCGCGATGCCGCATCACCTCTGCGATTTGCTCGCCGAGTTCTTCATTTGCTTCACCGATGATTCCGAAAATGCCACACATATTTCAGCCGAACAATGGAGCCCCATCGTGATGATAGGTAAACTCTGTTGTGCCACGTTTACGAATCGGTTTCGCTGGATTGCCGCCCACAATGGTAAACGGCTCGACGTTTCGAGTGACGACGGATCCTGCGGCGACGACTGCTCCGCGCCCAACCGTCACACCCTTCAAAATAATTGCTCGCGATCCGATCCACACATGATCTTCGATCACGATGGGTGCGTTGCGTCGCGTGAATGCCGGATCATCGGGATCGTGATCGGACGTGTAGAACTCTACAAAATGTCCGGTGACGACATCATCCCTGATCGTGATCGCCGCGCCCGCCACCCAAAACGAATTAAAAGAGATCGCGCAGTGATCGCCGATCTCAATCTCATTAAGTTTGTCGCCAGTGAACTGCGCCCCTTGCCAGATCGCGCTTCCCTTACCGATCTTGATTCCACACACGCGGCGGTAATACGCATCACGCAGCCACGGCAGTGGCGTGTTGGCGATCAGGCGATTCAACACCCAGCCGCGCAATAAAACCACGACCGGAATCCCTACATACTCATTCAACCATTGACGGATCGGATTCTTCATGACAGTGACTCAAAGAATTCTACCAGTTGCCGCGCGATCACTTCGTGCGTGTATTTTGTCATGACTCGCGCGCGACCTGCCTTGCCGATTTGCCGCCGCAGCTCAGGGGACGCCGCCAACCGCGTCAATGCCTTTCGCAACGCGTCAACATTTTTCTCTGGTGTGACGATCCCGGCATCCCCGATCACATTCGGCACTTCTGCCGAGTCCGAACCAATCACCGCAGTCTCACACGACATTGCTTCAATGATGACGTGACCGAACTGTTCTTTCCAAAATGGCATGGTCAACGAATGAAGCACAAACACATCCATGCAATTCATATAACGGGCTATATCTGTGTGACCTATCCCCGCCACAATTTTGAGCCGCTCGCCCCAACCGTGTTCGTTGGCGAACGCGCGTAATTCATCTTCAAGCGGGCCCCGCCCGAGGAGCAGCAATTGGAAATCAAAATTGACTCCGGCTAATGCCTGAAGCAGCAC
>CAKKQG010000139.1 GCA_919901875.1 Anaerolineales bacterium | reverse complement strand
ATAGATATCCCCGATGTTTGTGAGTCCCAATGCATCCGCGCTAAAATTCCTTGATCTAATGCCATACGCGGCAAAATAGATTCGTGTTCAGGATCAAGCAACTTATCAAAGCGTAATTTAATGTAACGAGCTAGTTCACCCCTTTTTTGTTTTTCCTCATCCCAATGAATGTCTTCAAAGAATTTTTTACTTGTAACCCAGCCCGATCCGCAAATCCCTTTGGGCTCTGTGCCCAGCCAAATCAAAAACACACGGTCACTCTTTATTATCTTTGTATTGCGCCCACAACTCCATGTGTCCTCGTAATATCCTCGTTGTTTGATGTCAACAATGCATTCTTCTAAATTATTCCATGGCCAGCGTTTCGGATTCCAAGTAAGCAGGTAAGTCGCCATTTCAAGATTCTCCTTTCATCCTTCATAATTCCTCCTTCATCCTTTACCTCACCCCACCTCTACCACCGACCCCTCACTCGTCTTCGTCACCGTAATCTGCGCCGGGAAGGCGTCTTTCAATTCGTCAATGTGCGTGATGACGAGGATGAGGCGGAAGTCGTCGGCAATGGAGTTGATCGCCGCCACTAACTTCTCGCGCCCTTGTGCGTCTTGCGAGCCAAAGCCTTCATCCACGATCAACGTTTGCAGTTGCGCGCCCGCACGACGAGCGAGTAATTGTGAGAGCGCAATGCGAATGGCGAAGTTGACTCTAAACTGTTCGCCGCCCGAATAATTTTCGTAAGGGCGCGTGCCCAGCTCGTCCGAGATTTTGATATCGAGTGTCTCGCGCACATCGCCCGCTTGCGTCTCGCGTTGCGTTTCAAAGCGCACGTTCATGCGCCCGGCGGTCATGCGCTGTAACAACTCATTCGCTTTGTTTTCAATTTCCGGCACGGCGGCTTCGATGATCATCGCCGGCACACCGCGTTTGCCAAACGCTTCGCGCAATTCTTCAAACATCCCTTGCTCTTTCGCCAACTTATCGCGCGTGGCATTTTTTTCGGCGCGGCGTTTGGTGAGAGTCTCTAACGCGCTCAAACGTTGACGCGCCGCGCCCAGTTCTTCGGTTGCCACGCGCGATTCGAATCGCAATTTATCTAACGCGCTTCGCAGGTCATCGGCATCCACAGCGAGCGCGGCGAACTTTTTCAAATCAGTTTCTAACGCGGCACGCTTGGCGCGATCTTCGTCCAAACCTTTCGTCAAGCGTTCGCGCCGCGCGCTCAGCTTTTCCACTTGCTCTTTCGCTTCAGCGGCGGCGACCACGCGCGTTTGCAGTTCGGTTAATTTCTTTTGCAGTGTAGGTCGCTCGCGCAGTTCAATGTTGATCTGATTCAAGCGCCCATCAATTTTCGCTAACTCATCATTCAACGTCTTCAGCCGCGTCGTGTTCTCGCGGTACTTTGCCCGTCGCGCTTCCACTTCTTGCGCCAACTCTTCGATGATCGTGTGCCGATGATCGTCGGTCAGCGGTTGTCCGCATGTCGGGCAGATCGGTTCGGTGGCGGATTCGAGAGTCTCGATTCGTTTTTTGATCGGCTCGGTTTGCGGCGCGAGCGTGTCGTTCTCGCCTTTGCGTCGCGCCGACTCTTCGGCGGTTGCTTGCCGATTCGCCGTCAACTGATTCTTCTCTTCCTCCAAGCCGTCCATCGCGGCGAGTCGCTTCTGCGCGGCATCCAGTTCCAAGGAAATGGTTGTGATAATGCTTTTGCCTTGCGCCGCGCGTAAATCAGATTCGATCTCGCTTAAATCTTTTTCGTGCGCGGCGATCCACTGATCGAGTTCGCTCGTTTGTTTGCGTAAACCGTCTAACGTGATTCGCGCTTTCTCAACTTCACTCCACTTCGCTTCCGACGCTTTCAACTTCGCTTGCGCCTCATCAAGTTTGCGTTGCGCTTGTGCCAGCGACTCTTCGTATTCCGTTTTGCGATTTAGTTCGCGATCATATCCACCTATCTCGCCGTCAATCGTAATAATCTCTTCGCGTATCGCGCTTACTTTTTGCTTGGCGCGGTCTTCATACACTTCCCATTGTTCAAGACCCAAAATGTCGCTCAGAACTTGTTTGCGCTGGGCGGCGGTGCGATTGGTGAACTCATCGGCGCGCCCTTGTTGCAGATAAGCCGAGTTGGTGAAGGTGTCGTAATCAAGTTTGAGGAGAGAGATGATCTTCTTCTGTGTGGCGTTGAGCGTCGCTTCACTCTGGCTCTTCCATTTCCCGTTTTCGCGGACTTGTATTTC
>CAKKQG010000138.1 GCA_919901875.1 Anaerolineales bacterium | reverse complement strand
AAATCAATCGCCACGTCGTCCAAGTGAAGCGGATCGCCGTACTTGATGCGCGCCCCTTTGAAAACCGACGACCCCGTATGCACCAACATCGGCACACCCAACTCTTGCGCCTTCGCGTATAGCGGATACATCCGTATATCGTTCATGTAATGATGTTGATAAACGGGATAGGCTTTGAATCCGCGAAAGCCAAATTCTTTGACAAGTTTTTCAAGTTCAAGCGCCAGATCGTTCACCGTAAACGGGTTGAGACTGGCAAACGGAATTATTTTTCCGCGCGCACCCGTTGCCGGATCGGGTTGGGCATTCGCCTTCGCGCACAAGTCGGCGACATACTCGTGCGGAGTCACACCCACGGTGGCAGGTGAATCTTCCGCCAGTGCCACCGCCCAGTCAATCCCGTTCTCTTGCAAAAAAGGTCGGAAGGTCGTCGGCGTTAGAACTCGATCAATCTTCGCCCAAACATTTCCATCCGATTGACTCTCGATGAACTCCAACACCCACGGGCGTTCGTGTTCGCGGCGAGAGACGTGGACGTGGACATCTATTAACATAAAGGAAATGAAAGGAACTAAAGGAAACTATGGAAACGCATTTCCCTTATCTCCCCTATTTCCTTTATTTCCTTTTCAATCATGGCGTGATTACCGAACGGATGCCTTCGCCCTTCCGCAACACATCAAACGCATCGTTGATCTTGTCGAGCGGAAATTTCGCCGTCACCAATTCGGAAACTTTGATCTTGCCCAAACGCGCCATCTCTAACACGCGTGGATAATCCACCACGCGACAACCGAGCGAACCAACGATTTCTATTTCGCGGAACATCACACGACCCGATACAAGGTTCATTGGTTTTTCAGAATAGCCAACCAATACCACGCGCCCGCCGGTGCGAACCGCGTTGAAGGCTTGCTCTTGCGTCAGCGGATTGCCGATACATTCAAATGAAATATCCGCGCCACCGCCGCCGGTAAGTTTGCGAATCTCTTTGTCGAGTCGTTCAACATTCTTAGAATTGATCGTCGCGCTCGCGCCGAGTTGTTTGGCAAATTCCAATTTGTGATCGGCAATATCAATGGCGATCACTTTGGCACCCACCGCCGCCGCGATCTGCACGCAATTGAGTCCAATGCCGCCACAGCCGATCACCACGACGGCGTCGCCGGGTTTAACTTGTCCGCGATTCACAACGGCGTGAAATGGAGTCGTGGTCGCATCGGCGATGATCGAACTTTCGATCAAAGGTAATTCTGCGGGTAATGCCACCGCCGCCGTTGACGGATACACCGTGTATTCGGCGTACGCGCCATCGGCGTTGCTGCCGATGAAGATCATGTTCTCGCAAATATTCTCGCGCCCCATGCGGCACATCTTGCATTGACCACAGCCGTAGACGGCGGGCAAGATCACGCGATCACCTTCTTTAAAATTTTTCACGCCATCGCCCAACGCCGCCACTGTGCCTGACGCCTCGTGTCCTAAAATCAACGGCGGCTTCTTGCCCGTTGGCACATCGTGATCGGTGTAACCTAAATCGGTGTGACACACGCCGCAGCCAGCGATCTTCACCAAAATCTCTCCCGCCTTCGGAGTCGGTGTCGGCACCTCTTCAACTTTTAGTGGTTGATGCGATCCGTAAAAGACAGCGGCTTTCATAAAAAGTTTTGCCTCGTTGTTTCGCAAAATTATTTGTGCTATCATGCCACCAATGGATGGCAAAAGATGGACAGTTCAAGATCGATTCGATAACGAAATCTATCTAACCAACGAGCGATGGGAACACATCATTGCTCCCGAAAACCATCCTGAAATGACCGGCTACGAAGAGCATCTAAAAGACACAATCAAATCAGGTCAACGCACACAAGACTCGCTCGTTCCAAACAAATACTACTATCGCAAATCCTTCGACAATCTTCCTGATGGCAACAACTACATCGTCACTGTCGTTATTTTCAAAATGAATGTTGATGAAGAAGGAAACTCCACGCCCAACAACTTCATCGTCACCGCATATCAAAATTTTATTTACAGGTAAAACAATGGACGCGCATCCTCAAACTATCAAACACACACATGATCAAGAGGGCGACATCCTCTACGTTTCTTTTCGTCCGGGCGAAACGGGCATGGGCATCAACCTCACCGAACACATTCTCTTGCGTTTCAACCCTCAAACAAAACAGCCCATCGGTTTAACTCTCATGGATTTTTCCGTGTTGGTCAGCCCCACCGAGTTGGGCCCTCGCAACTTCCCCCTTACAGGCTTAGATCGTCTGCCATCCGATCTTCGCCAAACCGTGATAGACATCATCACCACATCGCCCGTAAACCACTACATCAAAGTCTCCACTTTCTATCCATCGTCTGCTCAACCCGTTCCGATCACATCAGTCAACCGAGCAAGCCCCTTGCCTACTGCGGTGTAAACAACGTCACTTGTGTTTCCACACCGCCGCGCGCTTTTCCATGAACGACGCCACACCCTCGTTGGCATCTTCAGTCAACATCAAATCGTTGAGATACAACTTCTCCATCGCCGGCAAATGTTTTAAATTCCAACAATCTGCGCCCAAGCGCACGGCGCGTTTGCACATTTGCAAAGCGGGCGCGCTCAATGCTGTAAGTTTGTTGACGAATTGATTGACGGTGGATTCAAACTGATCGGCAGACACGGCGCGATTGATCAACCCCAGTGATGCCGCCTCACCTGCGGAAACGTTATCGCCGGTGAAAAGTAATTCGGCGGCGCGGCGGTATCCGATCAACGCCGGCATCCGCAGCGCGGCAATCGGCGCTATCACCGCCAGCTTAATTTCTGGTTGTCCAAAGTTTGCACTCTCCACGGCGATGATCAGATCGCAACACAAGGCGAGTTCGCATCCGCCACCGAGGGCGTGACCCTGAACTGCGGCAAGCGTTGGCGTTGGAAAATCTAACAGTGAGGTGCAGACACGATCAAACAGCGAGATCATCTCGTTCACTTTGTCGGCAGTGTGATCGGCGACGTCCACGCCCGCCGAAAACATTTTTCCTTCGGAGCGCAGCACCAACACGCGCAATGTTTTTTCTTTCGCCGCCGTCTCCAGCGCAGAGAGCAGTTCGCGCAATAACGCGATATTGATCACGTTGACTGGCGGACGTCTAAATGTGAGGACGCCCGCGCCCTCTTTAACTTGCCATTGAACAAATTGCATCTCTGACATTTTTGACAACCTTTAGCAACTTTCTCCAGAATCACAGAAGCCAGTCGTGAGACTGGCTTCTGTGTGAACCCGGCGCGATTGAACGCGCACTTGGAGGAGAGAAACTCGCGATGTAATCATTTTGCGTTAAGCAGGAACCGCGTTTTGCTGATTTATTTTTTGCAGACGTTGACGCGCCAACAACGCCGCGCCAAGCGCGGATGTGAATTGAACCAGATCGCCCTGCGGCACATTTACATTCGCGCCAATCTTTTCGCGGATGACGCGCACCATAGACTCAAAGCGCAAGATGCCGCCGACCAATGTGAACTCCGGTTCCATTTGCACGCGCTTCATCAATTGAACCGCGCGATCCGTCAGAGAGATAATGGCGCCTTGCATAATATCGGCAGGCGCACTGCCTTGCGAGAGACAGTTGATCACTTCCGATTCGGCAAAGACGGCGCACACACCGGAGATGGGAACAGGCTCCTTCGACGTCACCGCCAACGGACCGATCTCTTCGGTGTTGAATCCCATGTAGTGCGCCGTCTTCTCTAAAAATGCGCCGGTGCCAGCCGCGCACTTATCATTCAGACGAAACGATTTCACTTTGCCATGATCGTCCAAGCGGGTCGCTTTCATCGTCTGCCCGCCCACGTCAAGGATCGTGTTGGTCTTGGGAAATAAAAATCGCGCGCCACGCGCCGAAGCGGTGAGGTCGGTAATGTTCACGTTGCGAAACGGAACTTGAAAACGCCCGTAGCCGGTGGTGGCAATATAGGCTATGTCATCTTGATGCAAGTTTGCTTGAGTGAGGGCGACCTGCAGCGCTTTCTCTGCCGCTTCCCCCAATTTAAATCCGGTGCGGATCAAAGCGCGTCCGACGAGCTGTCCATCTTCACTGAGGATCAAAGATTTAACGTAAGTCGAACCAATGTCAATGCCGGCGGTGTAAATCATGCGACACTCTCCTTCGCCAGGCGGCCGCTCAATATGCGATCCATCGCAAACAACGCCGCGCCGAGCGCGCCCATATAATGTGAGTCGTCGCTGACGTTACATTCAAAGCCTAATAGATCATTCAATGCTTTCACCATGCCAATGTTGCGCGTCACGCCGCCGGTGAAGGACACTTCGGGTTCAACGCCCACACGGCGCATTAAACCCATCGAGCGTGAGGCAATAGATTGATGCACGCCGAGCAAAATATCTTCGATCTTTTTTCCTTTGCCTAACCACGACACTACTTCTGATTCAGCGAATACCGTGCACGTTGTGCTGATCTTCACCGCTTTCTCCGCGCGGAGCGCAGTCGGTCCCAGGTCGCTCAACGGAATTTCCAAAGCAGAGGCGGCAGCCCCGAGGAATCTCCCGGTGCCCGCCGCGCATTTATCATTCATACAAAAATCTAAAATTTCACCGGTCGGGCTGACACGAATCGCTTTCGTATCTTGCCCGCCCATATCCACCACGGTGCGCGTGTTGGGGAACATGTGCACCGCGCCCCGCCCGTGACAAGAAATTTCGGTGATCTGCGCGTCGCCAAAAGTCACTTTGTAACGTCCATAGCCCGTGCCGATCACGTATTCCACTTCGCGCTCTTCAAGGTTGCCGTTTTTCAACGCTTGAGCATACGCGTTCTCGGCGGCAAGTATGACGTTGGCGCCGGTGTCAATCAACGAGCGACTAATGATCTCGCGCTGCTCGTTGATGATGACCGCTTTCGTTTGGGTTGAACCTACATCTACTCCTGAACCATATGCCATTTCTTATTTCTCCTTCCAGCTAACGACGCGATGATCGCCTCGTCAGCCACTATCGCCCGCAAGGGGCTAGGCTACTCGTTCCTTCATGATCTTCCGTGTTGCCAAGCCTTCAAAGAAGGCATCGATTCGATTCTTGAGTTGCGCTTCGGCGACCACGCGTTTATCCATCATGTCGGATTCAATAAACAAACTTCCGACATCGGTCTTTTCCAAAATGACGCGGCGGTTATCCGCCAAGCCCGTTGAAGTTGTTCGGCACGATTTGATCGGGTGATAGACCACGCCGTCCAC
>CAKKQG010000137.1 GCA_919901875.1 Anaerolineales bacterium | reverse complement strand
GTTAGTCTGCTTCAGCAGACTTTTTGTAACAGCGTGGAAATTCATTTCCACGCGCAGTGGTAAGCAGTTACCAATTGACATGTCTCTAGTCTTTCGACTATCATCTATCTGTGACAGTTTCTCACGCGGTTGAAGATTACCTCAAAGCCATCTACGAATTGCAGATCGAGCATGGCAAAGTCTCCACCAATGCGCTGGCAGATCAACTTAAGGTTGCTCCGGCTTCGGTGACGGGCATGTTGAAGAAGCTCGCCGAAGATCGCCCGCGACTTGTTAACTATGAACGGCATCACGGCGTGGTGCTAACCCCCGCCGGAGAGAAGATCGCCCTTGAAGTGATTCGGCATCACCGTTTGATCGAGTTGTATCTGCATCAGGCGTTGGGCTATCCGCTTGATCAAGTAGACGCCGAGGCGGAAAAACTGGAGCATGTGATCTCCGAAGATTTTGAAGATCGCATCGCCAAGTGGTTGGGAAATCCGGAGATCGATCCGCACGGCGATCCGATTCCTAGCAAAGATGGAAAGATCGCGCCGACCATTGGCGCGCGTTTGAGTCAAATGGAAGTCGGGCAGAAGGCGCGCGTGATCCGTTTGCGCGATGATGATCCGGCGTTACTGCGTTATCTGGCCGGGCTCGGCGTGGTGCTTGAAGCGACTCTCACGATTGTTGAGAAAGCCCCCTTCGGTGGCCCGATTCACATTCGAGTCGGAAATTCGACTCACGCTTTGGGCAAACAAGTGACCGATCAAGTTTTTGTGGAAGTAGATTGATGATCAAAACCCGAAAGGTCTTGCGAAGCACCCCGTAGCGAAGCGGAGCGGAGCGGGTGAGACCCTTCGGGTTTTTTGTTTACCCGTTTAAAAATCTCAAGATCGCTGGTGTGAAGCCGCTGAGGTCGCGGATGCCGTCACTGAACTCGGCGCGGTGGCTGCCGATAACAAACGTGGGGACTTTATTTTGGGTGTGATGCGTGTGATTAAAATTCTCGATGTTGCCGTGATCGGACGTGATGACGATCAACCCCTCTTCATCGCCCCAATTTTCTAAAACCCCCTCTAACACCGAATCGAATCTCTCTAGCACGCGCACGCCATCGTCTATCGTGCCGCGATGCCCGACGACATCCGTAACCCAATGCTCAAAAAAAGTTAAGTGCCGTTGGCGTGATACTTCCGCCAAACGACTACCCGCCTCGTGCAACGAATACACGGGCGTGTCTTCATATTTTAATTCGGTGCGCCAGCCTTCGCCGTTGAAATCGGCAGAGAAAGCGTGACCGGCGCGCAGATCATCGGTGGTCATGAGCGGGATGTTTGCCGCGGCAACCGCCATCGGGATCGCCGAATACATGCGCTTGCCGCGTGTGATCGCCTCAAAGTAGCGTTGCGGGTAAGCATTGATCAACGCCGCGCTTTTCCCTTTAGCTACTAAACTTTTAAAAACATTTTCGCGTTTCAAAATTTCTGTCACGGCTTGATTCGGTTTTGGTCCCCAATGCCCGCCGATGAGTTGCGGCACGTTTAAGCCTGTGAGGATTGTCGCCTGCCCCGACGCCGATTGTGGCGGACCACTCACACCCATGCTCGCATCCGTTGGGATGAACTGCGCCCTGCCATTATCGTGGTCAGGCGTATCGCGTAAAAGTTTTTTGCCGTCGAGCAATGAGTGAAGCGTTTTTAAATTTGCGCGGGCAAAAGGGTTGGTGTTGGGGTCGTCGTCACCGAGACCGACGCCGTCGAGGAAGAGAAAAAGAATGTGACGCATGGAGTTTTGAACTATAATCTATTCCATGAAAAAGGGCACAGAGTATTGGTTGGAAACTTCTGAATACGATTGGGATACGGCGCACGACATGATGAAGTCGAAGCGGTATGTCTATGTCGTCTTTATGTGTCACTTGTCAACCGAGAAGTTGATCAAGGGCGCGATTGTCGAGTTTACGGACATAGCCGTTCCTGACAAGATACATGATCTCAAACGCTTAGCTGACACTGCGAAGTTAGAATTGACGGAAACGCAATCTGCGTTTTTGAATAACCTGACCGATCACCAAGCAAAGACGCGCTATCCAGCAGATATAAAGAAATGGGGCAAGACTTATACCAGAGAATACGCGCAAAAAATTTTGGATCAGACAAAGGAGTTTCGAGAATGGTTGCTTCCAAAAGTAAAATCCGAAAAATCGTAAATGAGTTCGTTCAAGCCCTTGAACCTGATATTAAGGTTGAGCGTGTCATTCTCTACGGCTCATATGCTCAAGGCAAAGCGAATAAATGGAGCGATATTGATGTCGCTGTATTGTCACCCACTTTTGCTGAGATGCCTGATTTGATAGTGATTGAAGAGATAGCGCGGCGGCGGATACATTGTGACTCCCGCTTATCGCCTTTCGCTTATACCCCTTCGCAATTCGACAACGCTTTGCCGTATATGTTCGCGGCAGAAATTAGACGAACAGGCAAGGTGGTTTACGATGCGCGAAAAAGAAAGAAGAGAGTGACTAAACGAAAAGTCGGGCGATGAAGCCCGACTTTTTATTTTCTGCTAAACCAATACCACGCGCTCGGCATTCCCTCTCCATGTTCCACTTTTGTATTTACGAATCCATCTTGAAATAATTCGATCATCTCATCGGGCGCGAGCCCGCTCATGCGCGCTTCGGGTTTGAAGGCGTAGCACAGGAAGACGCCGCCCGACGTTAAGAGTCGGCGCGCGCCGTTGATGTAGGCTGAACGGCGATCAATGGGGAGGCTGTGAAAACAGCCGATGTCGAGGATGAGATCGAAGGGCGGGTTGAGAAAATCAAGTCGCGTCACATCGCCCTGAAAAAATTCTACGTTGACGTTGGCGGCTTTTGCTTTTTGCTTTGCCGTGTTGATCGCTTTGCCCACAAAGTCTATGCCGACAACCTCCCAACCATGTTTCGCTAAATAGATCGAGTTTGTGCCGGTGCCGCAGCCAAGATCGAGCGCGCGACCTGTTTTGAATTTTTGAATTTCGATCAGGTCAACGAGTTGGGGCGGGGTAATGTCCGTGTCCCAGCGCGGGCGGGAGAACCAGTATAGGAGGGTGAAGAAGAGGCGGCGCATGACGAAGGATGAATTAGGAATTATGAAGGATGACTGGACTTACGCAGTTCACGGAAATTTTTATCACGAATCCCACTACGCTACGCTTCGGGGACTGTGTGTCACGAATGTTCCGAATTTGACGAATAAAACAAAATAAAAATTCGTGCTATTCGTTTATTCGAGTCATTCGTGATTAAAGTGCGTAAGTTCAGGATGAAAGTTATTTTAGCGAATCGTAAACTTTTTGTGGCTCAACTCTACCGACCATCGTCCATGCTACTTCACCTTGCGCGTTAAGCATAACGAAGGTTGGCACGGTGCGGGCGTTGAAGCGTGAAGCGTACATTTGACCGACATCGCTTTGGATGTTTAAGCGAATCACATTGGCTTTATCTTTGGTGTTTGTTTCAATACTGTCCACGACAGGTTTGGCGGCGATGCAAGCCATTCAGTATTCGGATTGAAATTCGATCAGAGTCGGTTTGCCCGACTTCAACATTGATTCGATTTGATCTTGGGTGAAGTTGCTGGGTGTGGGACGAATGAAGAACCAAGCGATGACGAATGCGCCGATGATTGAGGTGATGGCGATCACATCACGGCGCGAGAGTCCATCGCGCACAAGAAAGAAGGCGACGATAACGGTGACGAAGATAGAAGTGAGTAGGTAGGAGTATTGGTTGAAGAAAGACATGGAGCAATGAACAATGAAACAATGAACAATGAACAAAAGACTTCCGAAGTCTGTGAGACTTCGGAAGTCTGGTTTGAAGAAATCTTGTTAGGTGATTTTAAAGTGATTCGAATCGGATGTTGACGTTGGTAGAATTCGCGCCTAACGCCACGCCTTGAATGACGATGGCTTTGCCGTTTTTGTAACCGTCAAACACAAAGCTAAAGGTGCTGTCGGTGACGGCGGTATTCACGGTGCGTTCCTTCAACC
The DNA here is from genome assembly GCA_919901875.1 of Anaerolineales bacterium. Lineage (GTDB taxonomy): Bacteria > Chloroflexota > Anaerolineae > Anaerolineales > VGOW01 > VGOW01. The sequence continues at coordinate 4,292 of CAKKQG010000137.1, read as the reverse complement.
CCATATCGGCGAACGCTTTCTTATAAAACGTAATTGTGTCTTTCAGACTCATGTCTGTTTGGAAGTTGACGGAGGTTTCGCCGCCACCGCCTGTAAAGTTTTTAACACTCGTGGGCAAAGGGAAGATGGTATCGAATTTGCCTTTAGTGGGTTGTGCGCCACCACCGCCGCTTGTTGTGGGCGCGGGCGAAACTTTGGTGGAGGTGCTGCCGCCACTGCTCGCGCTTGCAGTGGGCGTTGCCAGATCGTTAGCGATGGCGGTTAAATCTGGAAGGGCGCTGCAGGTGCAAGCCAAGCTAACGAGTACGACGAATGAGAAAGCGATTTGTAGATGTTTGGTTTTCATGATGATCTCCTTTGAAGTTTGGCGCGAGTATACAACAGATGTTATTTCGGGTAAGGTAAATCGAGCGCAATGCGCGAGAGCACGCAAGGGCGTCATTGCGAGCGTTCTTCGCGGAGCGGAAAGCAATCTCAGACTCTGCCGACACGAGATTGCTTCGTCGCAAAAAGCGCTCCTCGCAATGACGCTCTCTCACTTGAGAGATTGAAGCCACGATGATTCGAGATCCGCTAGATCGCCTAGTTTAGCTTTCACGATCCACTCGTTGAACGATGAACTTGCCGACAACGCTTTCAGTGCATCCGCTTCGCTGGCAAACGTTTTGCTCAAGGCGAAATTTAAAAACGAGAGTGCCACTGAATCAGCGAACAGGGATCGATCTGCGTTGATCGCCCACACTTCGGATGGGCGGGGCAATGCCGTGTCGGTGAGGGCTTTGATGTCGGGGATGTCGGCGTAGAGGTTTTGTTTTTGAATCTCTCGATAAGCAAAGGCACGGGCGTAGGGTGAATCGAATCCGATCTTTTGGGCGAGAGTGATGAGCGACTCGGCGGCGATGTTGGAAAGGTAATCGTCGTTCGCTTGTTTGCTCATCGGCATGCCTGTCAACTGCGGCGCGAGGAAGGTTAATGGATCACGCCGCGCAGTTGGATCGGTGACGAAGGTGATGGTCACAGGTTTTAAATCGGCGGCACAATTCCATTTCGCGCAGGCATTAAAGATTACCGGGTCGATCACTTTAATCAAATTAGAAACAAGTTTAGCGTCGCGCTGCGGGTGAATAACGGTGACGGCATCCCCTTGTGTGTTTTGAATCGCGCCCCAATAATTTTCGGGCGGGGCGATCCGTTTCCATCCCACGCCATTGGGTTGATAGAAATAGGTGACGGCGAAATCTTGATCCAGATTGTAGAGTGATTGATAACGGCGGGTGATCTGCACCTCGACGGCGTCACCGTAGTAAGCATCGCTCGACACTTTAAGTTTGGGGTTGATCACTTTTGCGCCGACGATGGGTTGGGGCGAATCGGCGAGATGGGAAGAGGCGTATTGCGCGGCGCTGTTCATGTAATTGGCGACGGCGATCATGCGCGCCGCGGCGATGCCGGCGATGACGACGAAGATTCCCGCCAGAATGAGTGTTACGAGTATGCTTTTCTTCATGTCAGGTTGGTGATATTCTCCGTTGACGAATTTTTCTTCTCGGTTACAATCTTAGCACTTTATCACCTCCCGGAGGCTCTGGCATGAAAGAATATGGCACTGAGTTTATTCGCAATGTAGCGTTGGTGGGACATTTGGGTTCGGGCAAAACATCGTTGGTCGAAGCGTTGTTATACGATACGGGGACGACGACCCGTCTCGGCAAGATCGAAGATGGCACGGCGGTCTCGGATTACGACGAAGAGGAACATCGCCGAAAAATTTCGGTCAGCACGTCGTTGATCGCACTCGAGTTTGAGAATTACAAAATTAATTTGTTGGATACGCCGGGCTTCAATGATTTTATGGGCGAGGTGAAGTCGGCACTGCGTGTGGCGGATGGGGCGATCATCGTGGTGGACGCCGTCTCGGGTGTGGAAGTGGGGACGGAGTTGGTCTGGCAGTATTGCGATGAAATGAAACTGCCGCGCATCATCGTGATCAACAAAATGGATCGCGAGAACGCCAACTTCACCCGCGTCCTCGAATCGATTCAGAGTCTTTCTAAAGATGTAAAACTTGTTCCGGTGCAATTTCCGTGGGGTGAGAAGCAAGATTTTAAAGGCGTGATCGGTTTGCTCTCAATGCGCGCTCGCAAAGGCGGCAAGGGTGAGCCGTCCGACATTCCAGCCGACTATAAAGAGGCGGCAGAGACGGGTCACTTGGCGATGATGGAAGCCGCCGCCGAAGGTGAAGATGCGCTGCTTGAAAAGTATTTGGGCGGCGAGTTGTTGACGAATGATGAGATCCAACACGGATTCAAACGCGCGGTGGATAACTGCACATTCGTCCCGGTGTTGATCGCTTCTGCTGCCGCCAACGTCGCCATCACCCCGATCCTCGAAACGATCACCCGCTACATGCCCTCGCCGACAGAAATCCCGGTGCCGCACGCCGAAGGCAAAGCGGGCGACGAGGAAGTGAAGCCGACGGACACAGGCGCCTTGGCGGCTTACGCTTTTAAAACCACCGCCGATCCTTTCGTGGGCAAGATGACGTATCTGCGCGTTTTCTCCGGCGTGATGAATTCTGACACGCGTGTGTGGAATCACAACAAGAGCGTCGAGGAACGACTCGGCACGTTGCACATCATGCGCGGCAAGGAACAGATCGCCGTGAAGACATTGCACACCGGCGATATTGGAACGGTGGCGAAGCTCGGTTCTACCGTCACAGGCGATACGCTGGGTGATAAGACGCACCCGATTCACTTTGCCATGCCGCATTATCCGGCCGCCCTCTATACGGTTGCCGTCAACCCCAAGACTCAAAGTGACGCCACCAAAATGGGTCCGACCCTCAGCCGCTTGTGCGAAGAGGATTTGACGTTGCATTGGCGGCACGAACATTCTACGCACCAAACGTTGCTCGAAGGCATGGGCGATCAACATATTGACGTTGCCATCCGTCGCGCCGAATCAAAATTTGGCACGGCGATCTTAACCGAGACTCCGCGTGTGCCGTATCGTGAATCGATCACCAAGAACAGCGATGGGCATTATCGCCACAAGAAGCAGAGCGGCGGCGCGGGGCAGTTCGGCGAAGTGTATCTACGCATTGAGCCGTATCTCGACGACATCTTTGACTTTGAGGATGAGTTGGTCGGCATGAATCTTTCTAAATCGTATCTGGCGCCAATTGAAAAAGGGATCAAAGCATCTTTAGAGCAGGGCGTGATCGCCGGATACCCGATGGGCAACGTGCGGGTGATCGTCTACGACGGCAAGATGCACGAAGTAGATTCGAAACCGATGGCGTTTGAAATTGCCGGGCGCGAAGCGTTTAAGTTGGCGGTGCAAAACGCGGGTCCTGTTTTGCGCGAGCCGATCATGATGGTGAAGATCACCGTGCCTGAAGCCAGTATGGGTGACATCCTGGGCGATCTCAATACGCGCCGCGCTAGAGTGCAGGGTATGGAGCAAGAGACGGGTAAGAGTATTGTGACGGCTGAAGTGCCGCAGGCTGAGATGCTGCGCTACGTGACCGATCTGCGCTCGATGACTCAAGGGCGCGGCGTGTTCACGATGGAATACATTCGCCACGACGTGGTGCCAAACCATATCGCGCAGACGATCATTGCGAACTCGAAGAAGGGCAAGGCGGAAGAGGAAGAGTAAAGTTCAAAATTTCAAATTCCAAAAAACCAAAACCAAAATCCAAAAACCCCAAAATCCCAAAACCCCAAAAAACCAAAATTTCAAAAGGGACTCTGTGAGGAACAGAGTCTCTTTTTGTTTTTTGGAAGCAACCTGCGTAGGCAGGTTTTGCCTTGTGTTGCCGCGATTTCAATCGCTTGGGAGTTTTCATTGTAGAATAATGTGTAAGTTTTACTTGGATTGAATCGGCGACATGAACTCTCCCCTCACCACTATTTTAATCATCGGCACGGCATCTGAATCTTTGAAGATGTTGTCTAACGTGCTGCAAGATGGCGGGTGTCGTATCCGGCATGTTGCCGATGGACGCAGCGCAATAGAGTCGGCGCGGGCGGATCGTCCGACGTTAATTCTCTTAGCGACGACGCTGCCTGATATGAGCGGGCGTGAGGTGAGTGATCAGTTGCGCGCCGATGACCGCACGCGCGACGTGCCGATCCTTTTCATCGGCGCAATGGATAGCGCGGAAAAAGATTCGCTCCTCAAAGAGGAACGCGAACAACGCAGGATCGTCGAAGAACATAACAAGGAGTTGGAGGCGTTTGCCCATACCGTCGCCCACGATCTCAAAACCCCTTTAGCCGACTTGA
>CAKKQG010000136.1 GCA_919901875.1 Anaerolineales bacterium | reverse complement strand
AGAATGAAACTTCATAGACTCATGGTCGTGCTTACAGCATTGGCGTTGATCGTCAGCGCGTGCGCGACCCCCACGACCGAAGCGCCTAAACCGACTGAGGCGCCTAAAGCCACGCAGGCTCCCGCCGCAACAGCGGCACCCACAGCGGTGCCGGCAACGGCAACAGCCGCGCCGCCTGTTGCACTCACGGTGTGGTATCCGCTCCCGACTGAGGGCGCGTTGAAAGAAGCGATGGATGCGCTCGTTGTGAAATACAACAAGTCACAATCCAAAGTGAAAGTGACAATGGTGTTAACCGGCAACTATGGCGACAACTACACCAAGATTCTCGCGGCGGCGGCGGCGAACAATTTGCCCGATGCGGCGATGGTGGAATTGTTCCAGATTCCTAAATTGGCAACCGCCAACCAAGTGTTAGCTCTTGATACACTCGCCAAAGATCCCGATTTTAAATTCGACGACATGGCGAAAGCGTTGTTGGGCAATTCGTATTACGACAACAAGTTGTATTCCATTCCGTGGCAACGCAGCACGACGATGATGTTCTACAACAAGGATGCCTTCAAAGCCGCCGGACTCGATCCAGCGAAGCCGCCAACGACTTGGGAAGAAACACAAAAGATCGCGCCCAAGCTTTTGGTGAAGCAAGGCGAGACCGTGACGCAATGGCCGGTGATGGGCACGCTCGCCGGTGACTGGTTTTTTGAAGGTCAGTTGAATGCTTACGGTGGCGCGTTCTTAAGCGCCGATGGCAAGACCGCCACTTACAACAGTGCGGCAGCCGTGAAAGGTCTTACCATTTGGAACGACATGACCAAGAAAGACAAGACGTTGAACATGCGCGGTGGCGCAGAGTTCGGCGCAGTGACCAATGACTTCATCGCCGGAAAAGCAGCGATGCTCATTCACTCCATCTTCTCGCGCGCCGCAATTGAAAAAGGCGCGAAGTTCGATTGGGGTGTTGCCGCCGTTCCCGGTGGCGACGCCGGTTCAGTGTTGGCAGCAGGTGGCGGCAACTTCGTCATCTTCGCCAAGACCACACCCGAAAAACAAAAAGCCGCCTGGGAATTCATCAAGTGGATGACCAGCGCCGAGAACACCGCCTTCTATGCAATTCAAAGCGGTTACTTGCCGGTGCGCGAAAGCGCGTTGAAAGATCCGACGATGGTGGAATACTTGGGCAAGAATCCCAAAGCGAAAGACGCGATTGATATCGCTTTCAAATTTGGCAAGGCGCGCACCATTCACCCCAACATTGAAAAAGCGATTCTGCAATATCTGAATCCCGCTTTGCAAGGTGTATTGCTCGGCACGGAAGATCCAAAAACCGCGCTCGATGCGGCAGTCAAGAAATCCAACGACGAATTGAAGTAGCTCTAAATTTAGAAACGCGCTTCGATAACACCTGACAGGTCTGTCCGAGATTAAACTCGATGAAATTTAAACAGACCTGTCAGGTGTGGCGCAGAGATTCCAGAACGACTTTATGAAACATCACCTCAAAGAGTGGTTTACTGCTTACACGTTGCTTGCCCCATCGTTCATCGGGCTGGCAACGTTTATTATTTGGCCCATGATCTACTCGGGCTACCTCTCATTTATGAAGTGGGATTTTTTGACCGAGCCGCGTTTCGTCGGTTTGAGAAATTACGAAAAATTATTTAATGACGATGTATTACGTTTAGTGTTATGGAACACTGCCGTCTACAGTGTTGCCGTTGTCTTCATCACTTTAATTTTGGCGTTAGGCTTAGCCGTCCTCATCAATCGCGATCTTAAATTCCGCGCCGCTTTGCGCGCGATTTTTTTTCTCCCCGTCGTCACTACGCTTGTCGCTGTTTCTGGTTTATGGCTATTCATCTACACGCCCGATTTTGGCTTAATGAGTTACATCTTGCGCTTGTTCGGCTCGTCGGGGCAAGCCTGGCTCAATCAACCCAACGCCGCGCTGTGGGCGATCATCATCATGATGGTCTGGCAAGGTCTGGGTTACGACATGATCATCTTACTCTCCGGTTTGCAAAACATCCGCGAAGATTTATACGAAGCGGCGATGATTGACGGCGCGGGACATTGGGCATTGTTCTGGAACATCACCTTGCCTCTGCTCTCGCCCACCCTCGTCTTTCTTCTCATCGTCTCCATCATTCAAGCCTTCCGCGTTTTCGATCCCGTTTACATCATGTCGGGCGGCAGCGGCGGACCCGCCAACAGCACCGCCACGCTCGTCTTCTATTTATACAAACAGGCTTTCACCAATCAAGACGCGGGTTACGCTTCGGCGATTGCTTATTTGATCGTTGGCATTGCCGTGATCTTAACGGCGATTCAATTGACTCTCTCCAAACGGTGGGTGACGTATCAATGAACAATGAGACAATGAACAATGAATAATGAGATGAAAGCAACCACACGCTCTTCGACATTAGAAACGATCCTGGTGTATGCCGTCTTGGGTGCGGCAGCGTTTATCGTTTTCCTGCCTTACGTCTGGATGATCCTCGCCGCCTTCAAAACCTCTGAAGAAATTTTTGTTTACCCCCCGCAATGGCTGCCCGCTGTTTGGCGTTGGCAAAATTTTGTAGAAGCCTGGGGCAAAGCGCCCTTCGGGAGATTTTTTATCAACAGTATTATCGTCAGCGTGAGCATTGTGGTTATTCAAGTGACCACTAGCACACTCGCCGCTTACGCCTTCGCCTTTTTTAAATTCCCCGGCAAAAACATTCTCTTCATCTTGTATCTTTCGATCATGATGGTGCCGACCCAAGTGACCCTCATCCCCAACTTCGTCACCCTTAAGAACTTAAATCTACTCAACACCTTTGGCGCGTTGATCGTGCCGTTTCTGGCAAGCGGCTTCGGCACATTTCTGATTCGCCAACAATTCCTCACCATCCCTACCGATCTCATTGACGCCGCCCACATTGACGGCGCCAGCACACTACGCATTTTGTGGTCGGTCTTAATCCCGCTCTCGCGCCCCACACTTGCCACTTTTGCTTTGCTCTCTGCCATGTGGCACTGGAATGATTTCTTCTGGCCCCTCATCGTCACCAGCTCTACTGAAATGAGAACCATGCCGTTGGGTCTCGCCGTCTTCACTCAAGGTGAAGCCGGCACCGAGTGGCACTTGCTCATGGCGGCAGCCATCTTCACCGCGCTCCCCATCATCATCCTCTTCCTCATCGCCCAAAAACAATTTATACAAGGCATTGCCAATTCGGGGTTAAAGGGTTAAGCAAGATAGAGAAACAAAACGCCGCGCTCAA
>CAKKQG010000135.1 GCA_919901875.1 Anaerolineales bacterium | reverse complement strand
CGGCAGTGATCGCCGGAATCAAAAGCGGCAACAGTTATCTGCTCAAGCCGCCGCTCAAAAATTTTGGCTTGCCCGCCTTTGAAAAATGGGCTGACTTGATGACGAACACCAAAGACAAAAAAGGTTGGGCGACGGTCTTCCCGCGCGGCGAAAAATTATTTGACGCGCTCGAGGGCGTGTTTCATTACATCGAGACGAACAACACCGGCGGCAGCGCCTTTCGCTCGATGTATGCCGCCTTTTTGGAAGAAGCCGCCGAGGCGATTAGAAAACCGAAATTGAACGACGCCGCCAAACAGTATCGTGAACTGGCGGCGCTGTGGAGCAAACTCTCTCACTCGGCTCTGCCCGACTCGGTGAAAGTTTTTAAAGAGGCTCGCGAATTGCGTTTGCGAAAGATGCAACTCTTTAATTTGCAGGGCGCGACGGCGTTGAACGAGATCAAAAAAGTAAATGCCCGCATGGTAGCGATCAAAACAAGCATGAAAGAAAAGTTTCCGTTGAACGAGGGCGAGACGAATGCCTTATTGAGCGATTTGAGCAAACAAGTTTCCGAGATTCATAAAGTGGAAGTTGCGGCGGCGATTGGGTTGAAGAAATTGGTGGCGTGATGGATCAAAAAATCATTGACGACTTTGTGGGCAACGCGCACGGCAATTTGGCGCGGGTGAAAGAGTTGTTGGAGCAATACCCTGACATCGTGAATCAAAACGCTTCGTGGAACGAATACGCCATTGAAGCGGCGGCGCAGACGGGCAATAAACCGATCATCGAACTGCTTCTCTCCAAAGGTGCGTCGACGAATATATGCGTGGAAACGGTGTTGGGACATAACGATAAGGTGAAGGCGTTGATCCAAGGGGATGCCGCCAACGCCCGTGCAACGGGGGCGCATGGCATCTCTCTTTTGTATCACGCCGCGATTTGTAACAACAAAGAGATCGCTGAAATGATTCTGGCGAAGGGCGTGGAGGTGAATGTCGGGGAAGGCGGCAGCCCCCCGATTCATGGCGCGGTGATGTTCAATCAGATCGAGATGATCACTTGGTTGATTGCTAAAGGCGCGGACACCCACATCAAAAATTATGAGGGCAAGACGCCGTTGAAGGCGGCGCGCGAAATGAAACGCGAAGCAGTTGCTGAGTTGTTGCAAAAGAATGGAGCGAGCGAGTAGCGGATAGCCGATGGCGTATGGCAGAGGGCGATACGCACTACGGACTACGCAATACGCAACAAAAATGAAACGCAAAACCGATAAAACAAAAGTCTGTATTTTTGTTGGCACGCGCAAAGGCGGATTTATTTTTACGAGCGACAAGGCGCGCAAAGAGTGGAAGGTGACGGGACCACACTTTAAAAGTTGGAACGTGATGCACTTGAATCTTGATCGGCGCGACGGACGTTTGCACGCGGCTGTGATGCACGATGCTTACGGACCGACGACTCATTATTCGGATGATCTGGGTAAGACGTGGGTGCAGGCGAAAGAGCCGCCTGCCTTCACTCGTCCTTCTGCTTCGGGCAAGCCGCCTGCTAATCCTTTTGAAGTACTCGACCCTGAAAGCGCGAAGGGCAAAGAAGAAAAAGTGATCAAGGTGTGGAACATCACTCCCGGGCGCGAGAACGAGCCCAATGTTTTGTATGCCGGTATTGAGCCGGGTGCGTTGTTCAAGTCATCGGATCGCGGTGAGACGTGGACGATCAACGAATCGCTTTTCGATCATCCTCATCGCGGCACATGGTTTCCGGGCGCGGGCGGGTTAGGGCTGCACACGATCATCCTGCATCCCACGAACAAGGATCGGATGTGGGTAGGTATCTCCACCGGCGGATGCTATCGCACCGACGATGGCGGCCTCATCTGGAATCCGCGCAACAAAAACGTGCGCGCCGATTTTCATCCAGAAAAATTTCCCGAATATGGGCAGTGCCTTCACAAAATGGATTTGCATCCGAGCCAGCCCGACGTGTTGTACCAACAAAATCACTGCGGTGTGTATCGTAGTGACGACGCGGGCGATACGTGGATTGACATCGGCGATGGCAAACTGCCGAGCCGATTCGGTTTTCCGATTGCTGTGCATCCGCATGATCCTAAAACAGTTTACGTGGCGTTGGAGCAGAGCGACGAATACCGCATCAGCGTGGATGAAAAATTTTCGGTGTGGCGCAGTAAGAATGGCGGCGACTCGTGGAAGCGACTCTCGAAGGGTTTGCCCGATAAGGCGCGGCTGGTTGTGCTGCGCGAAGCGATGGCAACGGACACACTCGACGACGCGGGCATTTACGTTGGCACAAGCACCGGGCAACTTTTTGCCAGCCGCGACGATGGCGACTCGTGGAATTTAATGGCGAACTTTTTGCCGC
>CAKKQG010000134.1 GCA_919901875.1 Anaerolineales bacterium | reverse complement strand
TCAATCGGTTGTTTTTGTTCAACCGGCTTTAACGGTTTCGCCGCCTCAGCCGCGTCGGCGAACAACGGGCCCGTCACATGATCCCGCGTCACCTTCAACGCGCTGCTCACCTTTTCCCTCGATCTTACTTTGAGCGCCTCTTCAAAAAAATGATCGCCGCCCCACGAAATATCTTGTCCGATACGGGCGATCTCGGCTAAGACATCGAGCGGCAGATCGAGCGCGAGTTCAAATAATTTTCGATACAAGGCGAGTGAAAGTTTTGCATCATCAAGCGCGCGATGAGCATTGTTGACGATGATGCCGTTTGCCTGCGCCAACGCGCCCAAACTATATTTGCCGGCGTCGGGCATCAACACGGCGGCGAGATCGTAGGTGTCGAGTAAATCGTGATCTTTAAAAAGTTTTTGCTTGCGTAGAAATTTGAGATCGAACTTGATGTTGTGACCGATGATGATCGAATCGCCGACAAACGCCTCAAGATCGGGCAAGGCTTTACGAAGTGTGGGCGCTTTGGCGACCATGGCATCGGTGATGTTGGTTAGTTGTTGGACGAAGGGTGGGATCGTGCGACCGGGATTGATCAGCGTGGAGTATTCACCTTCAATGCGTGTGCCGTTAAATTTAATAGCACCGATCTCGATGATGGTTTCTGTTTCGGCGTCTAAGCCGGTGGTCTCGATGTCAAGAGAAACAATAGGGCGCATTTGGATTTTGGATTGTAGATTTCTGATTGCGGATTAAAAATGTCATTCCGAGGACTTAGTAGCACGGCGAGGAATCTCTCGGGCTACTAAAAGAGATTCCTTGCGCTTGCCCTGAGCGAAGTCGAAGGGTTGCTCGGAATGACAAAACAAAAATCGCTAGCGAAATCTACAACTGATTCTTTCTAGACTCTGGGGCGAGTCATCTTAAAGATGTCTCCAAGTTTAGCATACTCATCGCCGCTTAAACGCCCGACAGGTTTAAGAAGTTTCGCGTCAACGGTGCCATCGGCGCGCAACAGATCATCGCGGATGTGAAAGCAAACGATGCGACCCAAGATCATGGTATCGGTGGTGCCGTCCACTGGAACGATCTGGGTGACGCGGCACTCCAGCGCCACGGCGGCAGCCGCGACGCGCGGAGGCTTCACCTCGAGTGAAGGGGCGGGCGCGAGTCGCGCCAGATCAAATTCATTCACCGTGTAATCATAGTCACCAGAGGTCAGGTTCATCGCTTCGGCTAAATCTTCACTGACAATGTTGACCACGAATTCGCGTGTCTCTAGAGCGTTGCGAAGTGTGTCCTTCGCCGCTCCTTTGCGTTGCCCGACCGAGATCATCACGGTGTTCTGCCCGACGGCGTTGAAGAATGAGAATGGCGCAAGGTTAAGTGATCCATCTGTGCCAACAGAGGAGACCCAACCGATGGGGCGTGGGACGACGACGCTGATGAGGAGACGATAGGCGTCACGCGGTTGGAGTTCGGACGGCTTGATGATCATTTGACTTACAAAATCCCCAAGTTGTATTTCAAAAAGAAATAGATTGTGATCGCGCAGCCGACGATGATCACAAACCGCCGCACGTAAAGCGGATTAAGTTTACGCGCGTAATAAGCGGCAAAGTAACCGCCGATGATCGCGCCGACGATCATCACCAGTGCGTGCTGCCACCAAATGTAATTGCGAATGGCAAAGGTGACGACGGCAGCCCCGTTGATCAAAACAGCCAGCACCGCTTTGAGTCCGTTCATGCGGTGAATGTCTTTCATATCCATCAACGACATTGTGCCGAGTAGCAAAATGCCCAACCCGCCGCCGAAGTAGCCGCCGTAGATGGCGATGACAAATTGAATCGCTAACACACCTGCCAACCACACAATGGAGTGCTTGCCTGATTGCGTTAACCGCTCGCGCAAACTTTTGGTGAGCGTATTGCCATAGACAAACATGAGCGTGGCAAACAACATGAAGAATGGCAGCAACTTAACGAAGGTGTCATTCGGTGTGCGGATAAGCAGCAACGCACCCGTAACGCCGCCCGCCAAACTTGTGACGCCAAAGAAGATCACGTTTTGTTTCTGATCGCTCAACTCTTTGCGTAATGCAATCGCGCTGGAGATCGAGCCGGGCCACAACGAAAGCGCATTCGTCGCGCTGGCAAACGTCGCAGGCACGTTGACAAAGATCAGAGTCGGAACAGTGATGAAGCTGCCGCCACCGGCGATGGCGTTGAGTCCGCCGCCCAAGATGGCGGCTAGGAAAATGAGGACAGCATCAATAATGGTCATTTACAAAATTATGAATTATGAAGGCAGAAGGATGAAACAATGAACAACGATTCATAATTCATCCTTCATAATTCATCCCTTTATCTCACATCTCCGTCTTGCTTTTTGATTATCGCACAGGTATGATTGCTTTAAACAAAATCGGCGAATGCTCGCGCATCCGCCGATAAGTGAGGCGTTACGAAATTAACGCACCTTGCCCAATGCTTTGATGCATTTGGTGCACATAGTGGATTGAACCATGCGACCGTGCGCGTTCATAATAGAAACTTTTTGCAAGTTCGGTCGGAACGGGCGGTTGGTTGCTCGTTTGGAATGCGAGATCGCATGACCAAATGTCACTGCCTTGCCGCACTTATTGCACTTTGCCATATCAATTATTTCCTTTCATAATTTCAACATCGCGCTTTGAACAGCGCGAGCGAGATGTTACCATACTTCAGGATTTCAGTCTATGAGCGATGAACAGAATTTCAACAGTTCACTTGGCGCGGTGGAAATTTCTCCGCTAGCGATTGCCACCATTGCCGCGTATGCCGTCACCCGCTCATATGGCGTGGTCGGTATGGCATCCAAAAATATCGTGGATGGCATCGCCTCCACCCTGACCGGCGATCCGCATCGCGGCATTGACGTTCACATCAACGGCAGTGATGTCACCATTGATCTCTATGTCATCGTCGAATATGGCACGCGCATTGCCTCGGTGGCGCGGTCAGCCGCTAACACCGTGCGCTTCAACGTCGAGAAGACCACCGGCTTGCATGTGACCGAAGTGAATGTGTATGTGCAAGGGTTGCGAGTGAGCAACACCGATTAACAGCGATGAGCGGTGAGCATTGAGCGGCTCATTGCTCACCGCTCATCGCTTCTTTAATTCATCTCTAAAGGTTAACTATCTCGATGGACTTAATGTCAATGAACCCCGATATGCGCCGCGCAGAACGCTCACTTCGACGCGAAGGGGAATTATTGACGTGTGACGGTCATCAATTTAAATTGCTCATCGCCGCCGGGCTGGCTTGGCTCAAAACAAATCACCAAGTCATCAACGCCCTCAACGTCTTCCCCATCCCCGACGGTGACACCGGCACGAACATGCTGCTCACCGTTCAAACCGCATTTAAAGAGATCGAAAATAAAGAAGAACCCAGCGCGGGCAAAGTGGCTCACGCCATCGCCCAGGGCGCGTTGATGGGCGCGCGCGGCAACAGCGGCGTCATCCTCTCACAACTGTTTCGCGGTTTCGCGCGCGGCATCGGTGATCGCGCCTCGTTCACCGCGCTCGATTTTGCCAAAGCTATGCGTGATGCCACCGATACCGCGTATCGCGGAGTCGTCAAACCAGTGGAGGGAACGATCCTCACCGTTTCCAAAGATGCCGCCGTCGCCGCCGAAGGCGCTGCCGCGCACCACAACGATCTGCGAATCGTTTTAGAAAAAGTTGTCGTTGCCTGTCACGAGTCTGTGGCGCGCACCCCAGAATTGTTGCCCATTCTCAAACAGGCAGGCGTGGTGGATTCGGGTGGCAAAGGTTTGGCGATTATTCTCGAAGGCATGGTGCGTTTCGTTCAAGGTCTGCCGCTCGATGTCGCGCTTGAGGTGGATATCAAACCGCTCGATCTGCAAGCGGTGGGCGTGGCGATGGAAGCGGTAGAGCCCGGACAAGACTGGGAAGTCGTTGTAGATTTTCGTCCGACTGCCGCTCTCGATCTCAAAACTTTTTACGGCGATCTGGAAAAGATCGGCACGTCGATCCAAGTGGGCGCGGGCGATGACATCTATCGCGTTCACGTTCATCTGCCCAAAGAGAAACGGCAAGAACCGATTGATCTTGCCGAGACGCTTGGCACGGTGGTCAACGTCCACATGGAAAATTTGTTGGCGCAAGTGGACGACATTCAGAATAAGGGTAGACGAAAAATCGAGATCAACGATGGGCAGATCGTCGCTGTCGTCGTTTCACCGGGAATAGGCTTCGATAAAATTTTTGGCAACAAAGCGGTGGCACTTGTATCTGGCGGTCAAACCAAGAATCCCAGCACGGCAGACTTTCTCGCCGCGTTTGAGGATCTGCCAACCGATAGAGCGATCATCCTTCCGAATAATAAAAATATCCAACTTGCCGCACAACAAGCGGCAGAGGCAACGGTGAAGAAAGTTAAAGTGATCCCCACTCGCACCGTGCCGCAAGGCATCGCCGCCATGCTTTCCTTTCATGCCGATGGTGATTTTGATGAAGTGGCTGCCGCAATGGAGCGCCGCATCGCCGAAGTCGAAACGGGCGAGATCGCCACTGCCAGTCGCTCGGTCGAGATTGATGGCGTTGCCGTGAAAGAGGGGCAGATCATTGGATTGCATAACGGCAAGATGGTCAGCGCGGGCGACTCGCCTGATGCGGTTGTGGTCGATCTGCTTGGCAAAATGGGCGCGGCAGATCGTGAGTTGCTAACGTTGTACTATGGCAATGGTCTGACGCAAGACTCTGTTGAAAAAACCGCCGACGCCGTCAAAGAACACTACGAACATCTTGAAATCGAAACTCATCAGGGTGGGCAGCAACATTACCACTATATTTTTTCTTTGGAATAGAGTTGAAGAAATTCAAACTTCAAACTCCAAATTTCCAATCTCTAATCTCCAATCTCTAAATGATCCGCCTCGTCACCGATAGCACCGCGCATTTTCTCGATCCTGATTTCCCGCGCAAACATAATATCTCGGTCGTCCCGCTTACGGTTCACTTCGGCACGAGAGTATTTAAAGAAGGCGTGGATCTGTCGTCGGAAGAATTTTTTAAACGGCTCGATGAATCGGATGTGATGCCGATTGCCCACGCCCCAACGTTGGACTCGTTTTCAACCGTCTACGCCGGTCTGGCAAAACCCGGCGACGAGATCATCTCGATCCACATCTCGAGTAAATTGAGTCACACTTTGCAAAATGCCAAGATCGCTAGTGAACCGTTTGCCGGGCGATCTAAAATTCATCTGATCGATTCACTTTCCACGTCGGTTGGGCTTGGGTGGTTGGTAGAGAAAGCGGCTTTCGCGGCAGAGGGCGGATCATCGGTGGAAGATATTGTCCGTTTGGTGCGCGGACTCTCGCATCAATTGTATGTTGCCTTTTTCGTAGACACACTCGATTATCTTGCTAACGCCGGTCGCTTTAGCAAAGCGCAGGCGATATTGGGGGCGATGCTTAACTTCAAACCGTTTCTAAACATCGAAGACGGCGACATCGTGCCAA
>CAKKQG010000133.1 GCA_919901875.1 Anaerolineales bacterium | reverse complement strand
TCGTACGCCGCTTTATCTGCCCATGTGTTGCGCGGCTTGAGAACTTCGGCGGGGACGTGCGGGCATGAGGTGGGGACGTGAACGCCGAAGATCGGATCCACTTCCGTCACACTATCATGCAAACTACCATCGAGGATCGCCGTGACCATCGCTCGCGTGTGCGCGATCTTCATGCGGTGACCGACTCCGTAGGGACCGCCGCTCCACCCCGTGTTGACCAACCACACCGTTACTTTGTGATCGGAAATTTTTTTCTTGAGCATGTCGGCGTAGACATGCGGATGATGCACCATGAACGGCGAGCCGAAGCATGTAGAGAATGTCGCTTGCGGTTCAGTCACGCCGCGCTCTGTTCCGGCGAGCTTGGCGGTGTAGCCGGAGAGAAAATAATATAACGCTTGCTCCGATGTGAGGCGAGAGATGGGCGGCAACACACCGAAGGCATCGGCGGTGAGGAAGATGACGTTCTTGGGATGGCTGCCGAGTCCGGAGGCAACGTGATTCGGGATGTAGTGAAGCGGATAAGCGGCGCGGGTGTTTTCAGTGATGGCTTGGCTGTCGAGATCGAGTTCGCGCGTCTCTTGATCCATCACCACGTTTTCTAACACCGTGCCGAACATGCTAAGGGTGTTATAGATTTCGGGTTCTGCTTCTGATGAGAGTTTGATCACTTTGGCGTAACACCCACCTTCAAAGTTGAAGACGCCATTATCGCTCCAACCGTGTTCATCGTCGCCGATGAGTCCGCGCCGATGATCGGCGGAGAGAGTCGTTTTGCCCGTGCCGCTGAGTCCGAAGAACAGGGCGGTATCGCCTTGTGTGCCGACGTTAGCCGAGCAGTGCATGGGAAAAACATTTTCGAGCGGCAGCAAAAAGTTGAGCGCGGTGAAGATTGATTTTTTAATTTCACCGGCATAGCGCGTGCCGGCAATGAGGATGGTGCGCGTGGCAAAGTTGAGGACGATGGCTGCCGCGGGACCGGATGGCGGCATCCGTGTGCCGTGTCGTTCGGGATCAGGATGAAATTCGGGCGCGTGCAGAATGGTGAAGGTCGGTTCAAAATCGCCCAGCTCTGCCGCGTAAGGGCGAATGAATTGGTTGTAGGCGAACAACGTGTGCCACGCCGATTCGGAAATGAGGCGCACGTTCATGCGGCGCGCGGGATCGGCGCAGGCATAGAGATCGCGCACGAAAAGTTCTTTGCTGTTGAGATAGGCTTTGACATCTTGCTCAAGCAAAGCATATTTTTCTGGTGAGAGCGGGCGGTTAACTTTGCCCCACCACACTTTATCTTCGCTTGATGATTCTTTGACGACGAGTTTGTCTTCGGGGGAGCGCCCGGTGAAAGGTGATGTGATTGCGAGGAACGCGCCGCCCGAAGTGAGTTTGCCTTCACCGCGTTGAATGGCGATCTCCACAGTTTCAGCCGCCGAGGGATTCCACGTCTGTTTAATTCCGGTGAGACCGAGAGCGGTAATGCCGTGTTTGCTATGAATCATAGTGACACCTTTTGAGAGAGAGAGTATTAGTAAATGGGTAGAAAAGGAAACAGGTAGAGGCGAAGCATGCTTCGCCCCTACCTGTCTACCTGTTTACCTGTGTTCCCTGTCTACCTGTGCTTCAACACTAGAACTTCAACGCACCCATCGTCTCGCGGATGATCTTGACCGATTTATCCGCCATCGCTTTCTCGTCGTCGGTCAGCTTGAGTTCGATGATCTTCTCGACTCCGTTCGCGCCCAACTTCACCGGCACGCCGAAGCACACGTCGTTGAGTCCATACTCGCCTTCGAGTAACGTCGAGCATGGCACGATCAATTTCGAATCGAGCAAGATGGCTTCTGCCATCTTCGCCAACGCCGCGCCGGGCGCATAGTAGGCGCTGGTGCCGAGCAAGTTAACGATCTCGCCGCCACCTTTGCGCGTGCGATCCACAATCGCGTCGAGCTTCTCTTTGGACATCCACTCGGTGAGCGGCACACCAAAGACGGTGGAATAACGAGTGAGCGGAACCATCTCGTCACCGTGACCACCCAACACAACGGTGTGAACGTTCTCAACCGCCACGTTCAACTCCATCGCCACAAACGCCGCGAAGCGCGCCGAATCCAAAATGCCTGCTTGCCCTACGACCTTGTTCTTGGGCAGTTTAGATTGTTTGAGAGCGAGATAGGTCATCGTGTCGAGCGGGTTGGTGACGACGATCCAATTTGCGTTGGGAGAGAGAGGCATCGCTTTGGCGATCACGTCTGTCACCACTTGCTGATTCGCGCCGACCAGATCTTCGCGGCTCATGCCTTGCTTGCGCGGCAAACCCGCCGCCATGATGATGATGTCTGAATTCTCGCTGCCTTCGTAGTTGCCGTCGGCATTACCGCGAATTCGAGAGTTGTAACCCACAATGGGTCCGGCTTGCAGCAAGTCCAACGACTTGCCAACAGGAATCGTCTTGGCGATCGGAGCATCCACCAACACAATGTCACAGATGCCGCGTTGAGCCAGCCACAGCGCGCACGACGCGCCGACATTGCCCGCGCCGACAATAGTAACTTTACGCATTTATTTCTTTTTCTCCTTTGCGGG
>CAKKQG010000132.1 GCA_919901875.1 Anaerolineales bacterium | reverse complement strand
AGACTTACGCACCTTAATCACGAATGACTCGAATAAACGAATAACACGAATTTCCCTTTTGTTTTATTCGTCAAATTCGGAACATTCGTGATATTCGTGATAAAAATTTCTGTGAACTGCGTAAGTCCAGTTAGCCACAATTATTCCACCTTAATGTTTAATCTCCCTCCTCTTAATCACAACGCATTCTTCGGCGACGATGACGATATGAACGATTGGGTCTTGCGAGCCGAACTCGCCGAATCGATGCGTGTCCGCGCCGAAGAACTTTCTGACATCCCCGAAGCGAAAGCCGACGATGATGGACTGATCGAATGTGCCATCGTGCCTCTGCGCGACATGGTGATGTTCCCCCACATGATCACGCCGCTGTTAGTGGGCAGAGAAAAGTCGTTGGAGGCAGTGGCGGCAGCCATTAAGAATCACGAGACGGTTATCGCGCTCACTCAACGCGACCCCGAAGTGATCGATCCCGAAACGGATGATCTCTACACCGTCGGCACCGAAGTTGCGTTGGGCCGCATGTTGCGAATGCCCGACACGACCACATCCGTTTTGGCGCAAGGACGCCGCCGACTCGAAATTGTCGAGTTCACACAGACCGAACCTTACTATCGCGCCAAGGCGCGCCCGATCTTTGAACCGAGTGATCGCACGCGCGAGAACGAAGCGTTGATGCGCGCGGTGTTGGCGTTGTTTGAAAAAGTTGTCAAACTGAATCACAGCATCCCCGAAGAAGCCTACGTCTATGCGATGAACGTGGACGAGGCAGGCTGGTTGGCAGATTTAGTGGCTTCGACTATTGGCGTGGATGTGCCTGCGGCGCAAGAAGTTTTGGAAATGATCGATCCGACAGCGCGCCTACAAAGAGTGAGCGTGTTGTTGGGTAAAGAGCTCGACGTGTTGGAGCTCGAAGATCAGATCCATTCGCAAGTGCAATCGGGCGTGGATAAAGATCAACGCGAATACTATTTGCGCGAGCAGATGAAGGCGATCCAAACCGAGTTGGGCGAGGGCGATCTGTGGATCAAAGAGGTGGGTGATCTCAAAGAGAAGGTGGTCGCCGCCGCGATGCCCGATGAGGCGAATAAAGCTGCGCTGAAAGAACTGGAACGTTTGGGGCAGATGCCGGCGATGTCGCCCGAGTCGGGAATCATCCGCACCTATCTCGATTGGTTGATCGAACTTCCTTGGCACACGCGCACGAATGACAACCTTGATCTCAACCATGCCCAAAAACTTTTAGACGAACAACATTTTGGTTTGCCCAAAGCCAAAGATCGAATCTTGGAATACATTGCGGTGCGTTCACTGGCAAAAGATTCTCCCCGCGTGCGCTCGCCGATTCTCTGTTTTGTGGGACCCCCCGGAACCGGAAAAACTTCACTCGGCAAATCAATCGCCGAGGCGTTGGAGCGCAAGTTTGCGCGTGTGTCGCTCGGTGGCGTGCGCGACGAAGCGGAAATACGCGGACACCGCCGCACGTATATCGGCGCGTTGCCCGGACGGATCATCCAAACGATGCGGCGTGGCGGCACAGTCAATCCGTTGATCATGCTTGATGAGATTGATAAATTGAGTCAAGACTTTCGCGGCGATCCTTCGGCGGCATTGCTCGAAGCGCTCGACCCCGAACAGAATCACGGCTTTCTCGATCACTATCTTGATGTCACTTATGATCTCTCCAAAGTTTTGTTCATCACCACGGCGAACTCACTCAACCCGATCCCGCCAGCCTTACAAGATCGACTCGAAGTGATCGAGTTTAGTTCTTATGTCGAAGAAGAGAAGTTAGAGATCGCAAAACGCTTCATCGTGCCGCGCCAGATCGAAGAAAATGGTTTGGGCAAAGCGGGTCTCGAATTCAGCGACAAAGCGATCCGCGCGATGATCAGCCAATACACTTACGAAGCGGGCGTGCGAAATTTGGAACGCGAGATCGCCAACGTCTGTCGTAAAGTGGCGCGGCGCAAAGCCGAAGGCAAACCGTTGCCCAAACGAATCGCCCCGCCGACTCTGCACAAGTATTTGGGTCCGCCGCAATTCACGCCGCCACACGCCGAGCGCGAAGATGAAATCGGCGTGGGCGTGGCACTCGCTTGGACAGAAAGTGGCGGCGATACTATGCCGATTGAAGTGACTCTGATGCGCGGCAAAGGCAACATGCAAATCACCGGACAAGTCGGCGACGTGATGCAAGAGTCGGGGCAAGCCGCGCTGTCTTACTTACGCACGCAAGCAAAATTATTGGGTGTGGATGTGACTCGCTTCGAGAAGTTAGATATTCACGTTCACGTCCCCGAAGGCGCGATTCCAAAAGATGGACCCTCGGCAGGCATTACGATTGCCACCGCGCTCATCTCGGCATTCACGGGTCGCAAAGTGAAACGCGAAGTGGCGATGACAGGTGAGATCACATTACGCGGGCGCGTGCTGCCAGTCGGCGGCATCAAAGAAAAAGTTTTAGCCGCACATCGCGCTGGATTTACAACCGTGATCATTCCCAAGAAGAATGATAAAGATTTGGTGGATGTCCCCAAGAGCGCGAAACGTGATTTGAAAATTATTTTGGTCGAGCGAATGGAGGAGGTGATTGACGCCGCCATGTCGCCCGCACCGTTGATCAAGTTGAAGCGGACTCCGTTAAAGATCACGGGGAGACCGGTGGCGAGGGCGTGATCGTTCCGTCTTATTTGAGGTATGATAACAAGCGAAGGATTATCTGATCTCAAATCAAGGTGACGCTATGAATCAAGTTATTCAAATTTCTCTCGACGAGTTGGGGCGCGTCTTTATCCCCTCGCCCTTGCGCGAGCAATTGCATCTTTCTCCCGGTATGACTCTTCTCGTTGAAAAAGCGGATCAAGGCGGGGTGCGTTTGCGAATCCAATCTGAACCACCCGTTTTGATTTTGAAAAATGGCGTGCTGGTAGCGAAGGTGCAGGCATTAACCGATTTGATTGATGTGGCGCGGCATGAACGGGATCGCCGTGTGTTCGATCTTTTGCAACGGGTGGGGTTGTGAGACTCTTGCTGGATACTTCTGTCCTTGTCGCGGCAATGGTCGAGGCGCACCCCGCGCATCAACGCGCTTTGCCATGGCTTACGCGAGTCGTAAATGGAGAAGATACAGGATTGGTCGCCGCACACTCTATTGCAGAACTCTATGCCATTCTGACAACGTTGCCTGTTCAACCTCGTCTCTCATCTGATGATGCGTTGCAGCTGATTAAGCGTAATGTCGTTGGCACGTTTCAAATAGTGGCGCTCTCCGATCAGGATTATGTCCAAATCGTTGAGCATCTAGCTGAATTGGGCGTTGTAGGTGGCGTGGTTTATGACGCTTTGATCTTGCGTTCGGCGTTGAACGCGCAAGTGGATCAAGTAGTCACGCTGAATGAAAAAGATTTTCGGCGCGCGTATCCCGAGCTTGATGACAAGATCGTTGCGCCGTAGTAGGCGCAGATGGTTGCGCCTCGCCTGCACCGTTGATCAAGTTGAAGCGGACTCCGTTAAAGATCACGGGGAGACCGGTGGCGAGGGCGTGAGAAATAAAGAGAGCGCGAATAACATTCGCGCTCTCTTTTGTTTACTTCGTCAACCCCAACTCTTTCAATACCTCTCGTGTCGGCTTTAAGGGTTTCTCCCACAACCAAGTCACTTTCAACCAAAATCCAGCAATGACCTTTGAGCGATAAACGCCTGAGGCGTCAGGCGCGACGTGTTGATACAATTTGTTCTCGCCCAGTTGATAGAACTCGGCTTGCTGGCGGATCGGATCGATCAACCAAAACTCGCGCACACCGCCCGCTTCGTATTCGTAAAATTTCTCACCGCGATCTCGCGTGCCGCTTTCGGGTGAGATGATCTCAATGGCGAGATCAGCCTCCCCATCGAGATAAGTTTTGTGCAAGCGTCCCAAATTTTCTTTGGCAACAAACAGCAAATCAGGTTCGCGCCCCGAATCTTTTAGCTTCATCTGAAAGGGCGCACGGATCACTTTCCCGAGATTATGCTCTTCAACAAAAAAGCGCAGAAGTGTTTCGAGTAAACTGCTAATATCTTGATGTTCAAGTGATGCGGGTGATGTCATTATCGTTTCTCCGTCTACCCATTCGGCAAGCGTGTCTTCATCGCACCAATCCAAAAACTCTTCGTAAGTCATCTTGGGGTTGGGCGCAACTTTGATGTTGGGTTGAATTTGTTCGATTGTGGGTTGCATAGTTCACCTGCTTGCTAAAAGTATACTACCCTTGTCAAACTTTTCCGAGTTTTTCTAAAACCTCCACTAACGTCTCCCTCCAATCCTTATCTGTTGATCTCGGCAGCCATACCTTGCCCTTGCTCACCCGCGCGGCGGCATCAATCGCTGCGCCGATCTTGCGGCGACCTTCATCTGTTTCCCACAAACGACTCTTCAATACAATTTGCCCCTCTTCACTGGCGACGGCTTCCACGCTGGCATGATGCGCCAAGACTTTTACGCGAATCTGATACAACAAGTTTTCAACGGACTTGGGCAACGCGCCAAAACGATCTTGCAGTTCGGAAGATAAATTGTTGATCTGCTTTTCGTCTTTGATCTCTGCCATGCGGCGATACAAACGCAAACGCAAATTGCGATCACTGATGTATTCGGAAGGTAGTGTTGAGGGCAAAGGCAGATCAACGGTGGTCAGACTCAAATCGAGATCAATCACTTCATCCTTCACGCCCACGCCTGCCTTGAGCCGCTTCACCGCCTGCGCCAGCAATCGTGTGTAAAGATGAAAACCAACGGCGGCAACTTGCCCGCTCTGCCGCGCGCCGAGAATATCTCCCGCGCCACGCATTTCCAGATCGCGCATGGCGATGCTGTAGCCCGCGCCGAGATCGGTTTGCTCGGCAATCGTTTCGAGTCGCTGCCGTCCTTCGGGAGTCATGCGGTTGTTTCGGTCGTGAAAGAAATAAGCGTAAGCGCGGTTGGCGGCACGCCCGACTCGTCCGCGTAGTTGATAGAGTTGCGCCAGTCCAAACATATCGGCGCGATCCACGATCAAGGTGTTGGCGTTGGGGATGTCGAGTCCGCTTTCGATGATGGAGGTGCAGAGCAAAATATCAATCTCGCCCGCGTCGAAGGCATCCATCACTTGCGAGAGTTGATGCTCATCCATCTGCCCGTGCGCGATTCCGATCCGCGCTTCTGGCACCAGCTTCTCCAATTTATTTTTCACTACGCCGATGGACTGCACGCGATTATGCACGAAAAAAATTTGTCCGTCGCGATCCATCTCGCGCAAGATCGCTTGGCGCACGGTTTTCTCGTTGTAAGGTCCAACATGGGTGATGACTGGCAACCGTTCGTCGGGTGGGGTTTGGATCATGCTGATGTCGCGGATGCCGGCGAGACTCATATACAACGTGCGCGGGATCGGCGTGGCGGTCAGCGTCAACACATCCACTTCGGTTCGCATCTGCTTCAATCTTTCTTTGTGTGTCACGCCGAAACGCTGCTCTTCGTCAATGATCAGCAAGCCCAAATTTTTAAATTGCACATCCTTCGAGATCAAGCGATGTGTGCCGATCACAATATCCACTTCGCCCGTCGCCATCTTCTCAATGATCTGATCTTGCTCGCTCGGCGATCTGAAGCGCGAGAGCATCTCGACTTTCACCGGGTATGCCGCCAGCCGCTGCGTGAAGGTGTGAAGATGTTGTTGCGCCAGCACCGTTGTGGGCACCAACACCGCAACTTGGGTGCCGTCGTTCACCGCCTTGAACGCCGCTCTCAACGCAACCTCTGTTTTGCCGTAACCCACATCGCCGCAGATCAACCGATCCATCGGGCGTTGTCTTTCCATATCCTCTTTTACTTCTTTGATCGCTTTCGTTTGATCATCGGTCTCGATGTAACCAAACGCGGCTTCAAGCTCTTTTTGCCAAACGGTGTCAGGGTTAAAAGTTCGTCCTTGAGTCAATTCGCGTTTGGCATAAAGTTCTAGTAGCTCACCCGCAATTTCTTCCGCCGCTTCGCGCGCACGTTGACGGGCTGTTACCCACTCTTGTGTTCCCAAGCGCGAGAGCGTGGGTTCGTTTTCATCCGAGCCAACATATTTTGTGAGTCGGTCAGCTTGGATGATCGGCACGTAAAGATCATCGCCGCCCTCATACTGCACATGGATGTATTCGCGCTCCGAATTGTCAATGGAGCGTTTGACCAACCCCATAAATTTGCCAATGCCATAATCGAGATGGACGAGATGATCGCCCATTTGAAAATCTGCATACAGTGATTCGGGTGCGTGGGCTTGCGCTGTTGAAGTGCGGCGACGGCGTGGTTCGGGGCGGGACCAGCCGAAGATTTCGGAGTCGGTTAGAAGCTGGATGTTGGATGTTGGATGTTGGAAGAGGAAGCCTTCGCCGAGTGCACCATTTAGAAACGACAACGGTGATGCGGTGTTCGGTTCTTCAACGGTGGCAATCGGTTCGGCTTCTTCGCTCCACAACTCTGCCAATCTATCCACTTGCCGACTCACAATCGTTACTGATGACTGATCACTGATTACGGATTGGATGTGATCGAATAACGGTTTAATCTGTCCGCCGAATCTTGGACCCGGCTTGAAGTGTTCGCCTAACGGAATCG
>CAKKQG010000131.1 GCA_919901875.1 Anaerolineales bacterium | reverse complement strand
ATCGTGGATATTTTGCGCGAATACAAACCGGGTGAGGTTTACAACCTTGCGGCGCAATCGTTTGTGCCAACGTCGTGGAAGCAACCGGTGTTAACGGGCGAGTTCACCGCGCTGGGCGTGACGCGAATGTTGGAAGCGATTCGCATGACCGATCCTTCGATTCGTTTTTATCAAGCGTCGTCATCCGAAATGTTTGGCAAAGTGGTTGAAGTGCCGCAGCGCGAGACCACGCCGTTTTATCCGCGCTCACCTTATGGTGTGGCAAAAGTGTATGGGCATTGGATCACGGTGAACTATCGTGAAAGCTACGATCTGTTCGCCTCTTCGGGAATTTTATTCAATCACGAATCGCCGCGACGCGGTTTGGAGTTCGTGACTCACAAAGTGACTCACGGCGTGGCGAAAATAAAATTGGGCAAAGCAAAAGAGTTACGGCTCGGCAATCTCGATTCGCGCCGCGATTGGGGTTATGCCGGTGATTACGTGCAGGCGATGTGGTTGATGTTGCAGCAAGACAAGCCCGATGATTTTGTGGTCGCCACCGGCGAGACGCATTCGGTGCAAGAGCTGTGTGAGGTCGCTTTTGGTCACGTCGGTTTGAATTGGCATGATCATGTGGTGCAAGATCCAAAATTTTTCCGCCCGGCGGAAGTGGATTTACTGGTGGGCGATCCCAAGAAAGCCAACGACGTTTTGGGTTGGGAGCCGAGTGTGAACTTTAAACAGTTGACGCAGATGATGGTGGACGAAGACCTCAAGGCGATTAAAGAGGGAAGAGAAGTTTAATGACGAATGACAAATGACAAATGAAAAAACCGATTTGTCATTTGTCATTTTTCATTTGTAATTGCATTTATGCCTCGACTTTTTGGAACAGACGGCGTGCGCGGGACGGTTGGCGAGTTCCCGATGATCCCCGAATTCGCTCTTGCCTTAGGACGCGCGGCGGGTTTCATTTTTTCTGTAAATGATAAACGCGCCACCGTGATCGTCGGGCGTGACACACGGCAGTCGGGTCCGATGTTGAACAGCGCGTTGATCGCCGGACTGGTTGCGAGCAGCGTGGATGTGATGGATGTCGGAGTCATCCCGACTCCGGCGGTGGCTTGGCTCGTCCGCCGCCTTAATGCCGCTGCGGGCGCGGTCATCTCTGCTTCGCACAATCCCGTCTCCCAAAACGGAATTAAATTTTTCGGCGCGTCAGGTTTTAAACTTTCTGAAAAA
>CAKKQG010000130.1:3194-4749 GCA_919901875.1 Anaerolineales bacterium | reverse complement strand
ATTCGTGATAAAAATTTCCGTGAACTGCTTAAGTCCAGTCATTTATCTAACGCGAAGACGAATCGCCAGCCCGATCATGTCGTCGGTTTGTTGAAACGCTTTGACCGACATGGAATAGGCGCGTTGGGCAACGATCATGTTGGATATCTCGTCGCTCAAATTTGTCGCCGACGACTCGATTACCCCCGACATGATTCGCCCATAACCAGTCGCGCCGGGCGTGCCCGCTTGCGCCGCGCCCGAGTCATTAGAAACTTGAAACGAACTATCACCAACGTTTAACAAGCCGCTTGGATTAACAAAACGGTATGTTTGCAAACGCCCCACTTGAGTCCAGATGTTGTTAACTTGTGCCATCACGCTGCCATCAGGGTTGACGTGCAAATTTTGGGCGTCGGCTGGCAACGTGCCTTGCCACACCACGCGCCGCCCCGAAGCAGTGACTAAATTGTTGTTAGCATCTTTGGTAAAGCGCCCGTCGCGGGTGTATGCCACGCCGCCCTGAGATAAATTCACCGCGAAGAATCCGTCGCCCTCAATCGCCATAGCCAATGGCGAGTCGCCCATCGTCAACGCGCCCGGCGAGACCGAGATTCGAGTCACGCCTAAACCCGTTCCGCGATAAGGACCCGCCAGTTCTGTATCCTTCATATTTGGCTCAAGCAATTCTTTAAAATCCACGCGCGCCGGTTTGTAACCGCTGGTGTTCACGTTTGCCAAGTTGTTGGCAATGGTGTCCAGATCGATCTGCCGCGCCAACATACCGGAAACCGAAGAATGAAGAAGCGTGAGAAGAGTTGTTTGCATCATTACACCTGTCCGATCTCGTTAACCGCTTTGCCCAACATTTCATCTTGCATTTGCACCGCGCGCTGCGCTGCCTCGTAAGCCCGCGCCACGGCCATCATATCGGTCATGGATCGCACCGCATCCACATTTGCCGATTCAAGAAAACCTTGTTTGATATTGACTGCGCCATTCGTGGCTGGCGGGCGTAATGCTTTAAATAGATTCGCGCCATCGCGCTCCAACTCTTGATCGGGATTGGGGAAAGTTGCCACGCCGATCTGACCTGATGCGGCGCCATTCACGGTGATGCCGCCATTCGCGGCGATGACCGTGTCGCCTAGTTGAAGCGTGATCGGCTGTCCGGCATTGTTCAACAACTTAAAACCGTCCACCATCACCAAGTTGCCATTGGCATCGCGCGTGAAACGTCCATCGCGCGTGTAGCGATCTTGCCCGTCGGCGGTGCGCACCCGAAAGAATCCATCGCCCATAATCGCCAGATCAAACGGTTGATCGGTTTGTCTCAAGGCGCCCGCCGAAAAATCGGTGACGGCGCCCCCGGTGATCACGCCCATGCTTGTTGCGCCCACGCGAGTCGTGGTCGCCGCCACCTGATCCACCAACACCCGGTTGAAATCCTCCATACCGGTTGTCACTCCTTTGTAGCCCGCCACTTCGCTGTTAGAGATATTGTGCGAGATCAGCTCTTGCCGAAACAACCCAGCCATCATCGCCGAAGCCGCCGAATAAAATCCACGTATCATAA
>CAKKQG010000130.1:0-3094 GCA_919901875.1 Anaerolineales bacterium | reverse complement strand
CGTCATTGCGAGCGCACTTCGCGGAGCGGAAAGCAATCTCGGTCACGTTTTGAGATTGCTTCTCGAAGACTCGCAATGACACCCAAGTATTCATTTTTGTTTCTCTACGTTCAACATCAATTCCACTTCGCCGCGAGTCAAACCGAATGTGCGAGCGATCTCAACCGGTGATGCGCCGCCTTGCGCCATACCCAAGACAAGCGTGATGCGATCCAAGTGATCATCGGTTCGACTCTCGTGTTTCTTGGACGCCGCTTGAATCAACGTTTGAAACTCCGGCGCGCTCACGGTAGACACTGGCGGCGTTGGCGATTCCCGTTTGGCAATCGCCTTGATCTCTTGCGCCACGGGCGCCAGTTGGAGCGCCTTCTCACGCATCGCCGGATCGGTAGAATTCATGGCGGCGCGGCGAGCGAGTGAGATCAACTGGGTGGTCTCGCGCAAAAGTTCAACCGATGAAATGGGTTTGATCACTTCACCATCTCCAGTGCTTGCCCTGCCCGTTCCATTGCCGAGCGCAGACTCAAGATCGCTTTGGCGTGCAACTGACACACGCGCGATTCCGAAATATCCAACACCGCGCCGATCTCTTTCATCGTTAAATCATCACGGTAATAGAGCGACAAGATGTGCTGTTCGCGCGGCGGCAGAGTAGCCAACGAGTTAATCAATTCTGTTTTCAAGTTGTCTTCGCTCAGAATCACTTCGGGATCGTCGGCGTCATCGCTCACCACGTCATGCAAATCGTTGGCGCCGTCTTCAGAGGTCTCGTCGAGCGAGAGCAACACCCGCGCGGCGTCGGTCATGGCTTTACGCAAGTCATCTACATTAAGACTCATAAACTGCGCCAGTTCGGTTTCTTCGGGGGCACGACCCAATTCTTGATGCAAGTGAGTCATGGCACTTTGAATCTTCCGCACCCGCTGTCGCGCCGGACGCGAGAGAATATCCATCGCTCGCAGTCCATCCAACACACGCCCGCGAATACGATGTGTGGCGTAAGTGCTAAATTGGATGCCGCGCGCGGGATCAAATTTATCTACGGCGTCAATCAAACCCAACAAACCTTGGCTGGCCAAATCGTCGTAGTCACTGCTCCGCTCAATTGCCAGCCGTCCCATGACGTAGCGCACCAGAGGCACGTAGCGCAAAATAATTTCTTCGCGTGTTGCCGCGTCGTGTGTTTGGTTATACCGTATCCACAAATCAGAGTCGTCTATCGTCATCGCGTATCCAATTTAGTCGTCTCTACCTAGTCTTACGTCGTTCACGAAAATTTTTATCACGAATCCCACTACGCTTCGCTACGGGGACAATGTGTCACGAATGTTCCGAATTTGACGAATAAAACAAAAAGGAAATTCGTGTTATTCGTTTATTCGAGTCATTCGTGATTAAGGTTCGTAAGTCCAGTCTGCGTTACGCTTCCCAAGTTCGCGTGTGCGCCGGAGCAGGTTGTGGTGTTCGTAGCAACCACAACACCAGATGCGTGCTGAGAACCATCAGCACAATGCTGACGAGCAAAGTTATGAACAACGATCCCGCAACGCGCACAGCGACAGTCACGAGCGTAGCGCCGCCTAAAAGACTCGCCGCTGCGGTGAGCAGGGCAACAAAGATCGGCAGCAACCGCAGACATGCCCGCAACACTTCCAGAAAGAAGGGCATCGGAATTTCGATCTCGTCGTCACTCGTCGTTTCTTCGCGTTCTTCTTGTTCGTCTTCGACAACAGATTCTTCTTCTGACATGCTGTCTCCTTATGTCTGCTCAGCGTCATTGCGAGTCTTCGAGAAGCAATCTCATAACGCGACCAAGATTGCTTTCCGCTCCGCGAAGTGCGCTCGCAATGACGGAACGGTTGAGCAGTTACATCTCCTCTACAACATCCACTCTGCCAACGATTCGGCTGAGGCCGGAGCCATATCATCCGGCACGCGCCGCCCGTTGCTGAAGTAGCTCAACGGCAAAGCAGTGCGGCGGGCAAGCGAATACAACGCGCCAAAAGTGTCGGTCTCATCTAACTTGCTGAAGATTAAACCGTGCAGTCCCAAAACTTTAAAAGCTTCCACGGCGCGTGTGAGATCGCTTAACTTGGCGGTGGCATCCGCCACAAAATAATTGGCGCACGCGGCGGGCAAGTTGGTTAACAACGCCATCAGTTCTGTCATCTCTGCCGCTTGCCTTAGGTTGCGGCTCGGCGTATCAATGACGATCACATCTTTGTCACTGTGCGACGCGAGCGAAGCATTTAAATCGGTGGGCGTATAAGCAATCGCTAAAGGCAAGCGCAAAATGTTGGCGTAGGTTTGCATCTGATCTAATGCGCCGACACGAAACGTATCGAGCGAGATGAGTGCAACGCGGCGACCCAATGTGTAATGGGCGTACGCTGCGAGTTTTGCGGCGGCAACAGTTTTTCCCGCGCCGGCCATGCCCAACAACGTCACCACCTGCTGCACGCCTTTACGCGGCAGGTAAGCTCCCACCTGCAAACGTTGAGCGAGATCGCGCGCGAGATAGTCACGCACCGAAGCGTATTGCGCCAGCAGGCGCGGACCCAACGACTGGCGCGCGTCGTTGATAATTTGCGCCACCCACTTGGGTTCGACCTCTTGCGCCAACAACCGATCTCTAAATTGCGTCAGGGTTTCACACTCGTCGGCTTTCGCCTCAGGCACCGGCGCGGGTGCGGAAACTTTTTCGGGTGCGGGAGCCGTCGGCGCGTGCGCCGGCATGGCTAACACTTCCACTTCGGGTTCGCGCCACACTTGCCACACTGGCGAATCCATCACCTTGTGCGAGGCAAGCACTAAAGCATCGAGTCCTAAATCGGCTTGGACTTTTGCCAGAGCTTCGGGCATAGAGGCGGCGCGAAAAGTTTTGGTGAACATAGAAAGTTAGTAACTGCTCAGCCGATTCGTCATTGCGAGCGCACTTTGCGAAGCAATCTCAGTCGCGCCATGAGATTGCTTCGTCGCGAAGAACGCTCCTCGCAATGACGCTGAGCAGTCACAAAAGTTGTAACTACTCAGCCACTCCGTCATTGCGAGCGCACTTTGCGAAGCAATCTCAGTCGCGCCATGAGATTGCTTC
>CAKKQG010000129.1 GCA_919901875.1 Anaerolineales bacterium | reverse complement strand
GTGAAGCGGTGTGCGCCACTTGGGGCGCGGGCGTGGTGATTGTTAGCGCGTAACTTAATGCTATCACCGTAAGCGCGGCGAGGGCAACAAGGATTGCGGCTGTGAAATGTATCGGTGTGTTGGTTTTAAAATCGTTACTGGCGTTCATATCTCATCCCGACTATCTGACTCTCTTCGGCACTCTACTAAACAAATCATTCATCCCGCCAATTCTAACATCACTCCGTTTGCCCCACACGCCTGCGATCTTTGTGTGACACGATGGACACTTGCCATCATCGGTGATCTGATAATCCAGAATCACGTAACCATAGCGCCCGATCATTTTTTTATTGCAGTTAGGGCAAAATGTATTTTCGTATTCGCCCACGCGCCCCGGCAAGTTGCCGGCATACACAAATTTGAGTCCTGCCTCAAGCCCGATCTCGGCGGCGCGAATTAAAGTGGATGAGGTGGTCGGATCGGGATCGGTCATTTTGTAATCGGGATGAAAGGCGGTAACGTGCCACGGAATCTCAGGGGATACCGACACTACATAGCGAGCCGCTTCCATCAGTTCATCATTGGAATCGTTGAATCCCGGAATGATCAGTGTGACGACTTCAACCCACAACCCCATTTCTTTCGCCATTTTGATTCCGTCTAAAACTTTTTGCAGCACGCCGCCCAACTGGCGATAACGCTTGTCGTTCATCGTCTTGAGATCGATCTTGTAGCCGATGATGTGCGGGCGCAAATACTCCAACACTTCACGAGTCATATTTCCGTTAGAGATGTAAGCGCATTTGAGCCCATGCTTGTGTGCTTCTTTAAAAACATCCACTGCCCATTCAGAGGTGATCAAGGGTTCGTTATAGGAAGAGGCAACAAGTTTAGCGTTGGCGGTGACACCGTAGTTCACCAACTGCTTCGCTGTAATGATCTGCGGCGCGACTCCGGCATTGTTATCACGTAACGTTTGCGATGTTAGCCAGTTTTGGCAATTATGAGTCGTGATCAGATTTGCGAGATATGAATGCTCACCCTCGACTTCCAAGTTATATACGTCGCCGTCGTAATCGAAGTGGTCAATATTGCGAATCCGCACATACCAATAGCGATCATCCTCATGAGCAAATTTGCGTAAGTGATTTTTGAAATACCAATTGACCGAATATTGAAATTCAGACGCATTGACTTTGCGCCCCATGATCGGACGATCACCTAAACGGTTGCGGCTGATGGCGGGCAACAGGCCCAACTTAAGTGCGAGCCACGCCACTCCATGCGCCAGTTCTTCGGATACGGTATTGATTTGGGTCATACCGTTGGCGCGTGTGTGTCCATCGCCCGTTGAATAAGCCCGCAAAAAACCTTCGGCAATATCACGCGATACTTGATAGATCATGGGTGGCACATGCTTCGTTCTCGCGCGATGACCACATAGAGATTCAAAACATAAAGCGACTGAGGCTTTGCTAACAGCGACACCTATCGTTGTCTCACGGTTAACTTTTTTCGCTTCGACACCAAATACATCTTTGAGTAAGGTGATCACTTCATCGGCGATCTTTTCCTCATGATGACCAAACGCAAAGTTCAAGACGGACGAGTGAACCCGATCTTTGTTGCGAACAACACACCCTTCGGCGCAATAGTAACCAAGCAAAGTGGCAAGACGAGTATCAAGGCGCAAGGCTAAAGAAAGTCCGGGCTTGTGCTCATTAGGGAAGCGCACGCGCTCATCTTCAACGACCAGAGGTCTATTAACTTCCTCTAGCTTTTCCAAATCCCATATACCGCGATTGATCTTGCTTCGTAGATGACGCACATGCGACGCCTCTTTGCCGATTCGCGCTCCGATCTCGCGCGAAGATATTCCTTGTGCGGAGAGTTTCATCACTTGTTCGAGGGTTTCGCGCCCGATGTCATGCTTTGCCCGATAAGGTTTTATGTGAGGGTGGAGCAATTCGGCTGTATTGAGCGTGATCGATCTAGAGAACGAATACTGTTTAGGAATAGCAAGAAGATGATCGGCGGTGAGATATTGAGCGCGCACGAATTGAGGTGGAACATCCGGCGACGTTGTCACGAAGAATTCATGTTCAGGCGTGCATTCAAGGGGTGGCAGATAAAACGCTCGAACTCGGATCATCGCTCCACGATAGGGATGACGGAATAATTTTTGGACTCGATGCGGTTGCCCGCTGTGGGTGTGAACCATCGTCTCGCGCGTGGGGCGGCGCACCTCTTCTTTTCCATTTGAGCGAATCACCTCGCTCTGATCAAAAAGCGAATCGATCCGTGTTACACCCTCTGAAGTTGCAATCCATGAGTTGGGTGCGAGACAATAGCTACAGTGCAGATCACATCCCAACATCCCAAACGTCAAGGTGTCGGAGCCGGGGTAGATGTGGAAGAAAGGTTTTTTTTCGGTGGGGTCGCATTGCAACGCGCCGACGTAACCGTGTGGCACGCGCAATGTTCCGTGGTCGTTGAAGCGCACATGGCAAATGCCGCGCTTGCCTTCGCGGATTAAACATTCGTGACCGCAAGCGACACAGCGCACATCGTCGTTGTCGAGTTTGTGATAGAGCGTGCCTTCGACGGTGAGGGAGTCGAGGAGAGTTTGAAGTGAGTCCGCCATCGTTTGCTCGCGGAGAGGTCGAATGGGAAAATCGAACTATGTGGGTTAGCGCGTGATATAACTACGATATGCCTTGAGTGCGAATCATTATAGCACTCGTGTGCTTTATCTTTGACACGCGCCACGATAGGATGAGGACGAGATTTTTTAAAGAGGATTACAATGCTCACTCAACCCGCTCTCAAACAATTTTCAATGACTGTTCTGTCAACCGATTATCAAATGGTGATTCAAAAGCTAGTGAATACGATCCAAAGCGCGGTAGTGGTCGAGTCATCAAAACTCGATCTGATCCTTGCGGCACTCTTCGCGCAAGGTCACGTTTTGCTGGAAGATGTGCCGGGTATCGGCAAGACTCTGGTGGCGAAGGCCTTGGCAAAATCTCTGCACGCAACTTTTAAACGTGTGCAATGCACGCCCGATCTTTTGCCGAGCGACATCACCGGCAGCGCGATCTACAACCAACGCGAAGGGCGATTCGAATTTATGCCGGGACCTATTTTTGCCAACGTGGTTCTGGTGGATGAGATCAATCGCGCCTCACCGCGCACGCAATCGAGTCTCTTGGAAAGTATGGCAGAGGGGCAAGTGACTGCCGATGGCTTCACCCACAAACTTGCGCCGCCGTTCTTTGTCATCGCCACGCAAAATCCAATCGAGATGGCTGGCACGTTCCCCTTGCCCGAAGCGCAGTTGGATCGATTCATCGTGCAATTAAGTTTGGGCTACCCCTCGAATGAAGATGAAGTGATGATCCTTGAGCGCGAAGAACATAACGATCCACTGGATGGACTCGAAGCGGCGATTGAACTCGACGATATTATTCAACTGCAAACCGCCGCGCGCGCCGTTGACGTTGCCCGCCCGCTTAAGGAATACATTGTGCAACTCGTCAACGCCACCCGTGCTCATCCCGATGTGGTGATGGGTGTCAGTCCGCGCGGCGGCGTGGCATTGCAAAAATGCGCTCAAGCCGTCGCCATGATCCGCCAGCGCAGCTTTGTCACGCCCGACGACATTAAACTCGCCGCGCCTGCCGTCATGGCGCATCGCCTCCTCTCGCGCGATCGTAGACCCGAAACGGCGAAGGAAATTGTGAAGCAGGTGTTGGGGGAAATAAAAATTCCTCTCGAATGAATTTCTGATTGTTGATTGCTGATTTTTGATTTACCGTTTCAATCAGCAATCAGAAATCATCAATCAGCAATGCCGACTAAACGCGCCCTCGCCTTCCTGATCGTCAGCGTTCTGCTCTACCTCTTCGCCAATCAAACACAAGTCGGCTGGATCTATATTATGTCGGCGATTGTGGCGGGCGTTCTTGCCGCCTCGTGGTGGCTCAATCGCCGAACATTACGCGGCATAACAGCCTCGCGTGTGTTCAGCGCGCAAAAGCAAAACACGGATATTGCAAAAAAGAATCAGCGCTCATCAGGCAACTCAGCGTCTTCAGCGTTCAACGGTTTAGATCAAGACCTTCACGAAGGCGATGAAATCAACATCCAACTGACTCTCCGCAACACAAATCGTTCAACCGCATCTTTGGTTCGTGCCGCCGAATCCTGCCCTTTTGCCGCGCCTTCGGCGGAGACGTTGCGTGCAACGTCTCTACAATTGTTTGTCCCATCGCTTTTACAGAATCAAACCGCCCAATTCAATTACACCGTCATCGCCGATAGACGCGGCGTGCATCGCTTCCCTCCTCTCAAGATTTCTACACGCGCACCGTTTGGACTCTTTGAACGCAAACGTGATCTTGATCAACCGACTCCGATTCTGATCTACCCCGAAGTCAAAAAGTTGCGCCGCCTCTCCCTCTTAGACCGTCAACCTGCAGCGCAGATTGTCACGCAGCGCGCGGGCATCGGCACCGAAATCATCGGCGTGCGCGCCTATCGGGTTGGCGATTCGCCGCGACACATTCATTGGCGCACAGTTGCCCGCACGAATCATTTGATGAGCAAAGAGTTTGCCGATGAAACGCATCCTGGTTTGACTCTCGTGCTTGACGTTTTCAATCAAAAATCAGAAATCAACATTCAAAAATCTAAGCACACTCCCTTCGAATACGCCGTGAAGATCGCCGCCAGCATCGGCGATTATGCTTTGCGCCGCGCTTATCCTCTGCACTTGCTGGTAGATGAATCATCGCTTGCCGCGCCATCGGGTGCGCTGAACCGAATTGCCTTGCTCGAATATCTGGCGCGCGTTCAAGCGGAAGGTAAACGATCTCTTGCCGATGTGATTCACACCCGTGCCACCCAAACTTTTGTCGCCGTCATCATGCCGTATCCTGATTCCACCGCGCTCGAATCACTTTCGGCATTAAGCCGCCGCGCCGAAGTGATGGTCGTCTTGCTCGATCCCGAATCATTTCCGGGTGGCGGCATCACGGCGCGATCCTTTGCCGATCAACTTCGCGCGTTGGAGATTGATGTGCGATTGATTCGATATAACGAGGATTGGACGCATTCATTACAAGACAAAAAGCAGAACGCTGAATACGCTGCGGTGCGCTGAGTTTCGCTGAAGGTATCTTCTCAAAATGTAGGGGCGCACCCTTGCGGTCGCCCCGTTGGACAAGCGCAAGGCTTGTCCCTACCCCAGTTAGAAGATACGAAAGTTTTTATGCCAGCGTCTTTCAGCGTTGATCAACGCCATCAGCGTTCAAGGGTTTTGTTCAAGTGAACCTCTACACCCTCACCATCCGCCTCATTTGTTACTCGCTCGCTGCGTTCTTCGCCTTGTTTAGCGTGGCGTACTTCGGCGCGGCGATCTTCCTTCGTCGTCCGATCAGCTTCCTCATATCATTTGTCTTCTTCGTTGCCGCCTTTGTATTGTGGTACATCCCGCGTTTGCAAATTAAGTTTACACAGAGCAAACGTTTTCGCCGCGAGCCGGAAGAATCGATCCGCATTCGCGCACTGACGTTTGCGGCGCAAGTGGTTGGCACAATCTCGCTGGCTTACGTCACAGGACTTTGGTTCGTCACGCTGATGACGATTCTCTTGCTCGTCTTCGGTCATCGTCATTCGTATTTGGCGCGCGGCAAGCCTCAACGGTATGTTCGCGTGATCGCCTTTTTTAGTTTGCATCTCGCTTTCGTGTGGATGTGTGCCGGGTTGTTCATCGGGCAGCCGTATCCGCAGGCGCAGCTGGCGATGTTGGCGATGGCAGTCGTCTCGTGGGAACTCTTCAGCCGACTCAATCTCTATTCCGGACTCGGCATGGGGTTGATCAATTTGTATGTGGCGGCGACACTGAGTCGAGATGTCTTCTACGGAATCTTCCTCATCACCTTCCTCGCCATTGCCCTTGCCCTCCTCTGGGTCGCCGACTCGGAAGACGGCGTAAAAGATAATCCCGTTATCCTCAAAACCGATACGCAATACGAAATACGCAATATACTTCACCCCTTCGGGTCACGTATCACGCATCACGCATCACGTATTACGTATTCCGTCTCCCCGTTGATCATTTTCGCTTCCGTTGCAATTTTCATCTTCACCCCTCACTTCGCCTCGCGCCCGATCTTCATGCCCATCTCGCTCACACTGCCGATTCGCAAAAGTCCGTCGGCGCAGATCGTGAACCCGGCGCTGCCGTTGGTGCAGATACAAGGCATGTCGAGCGAGAAGGGCGAATACTATTACGGATTCGATTCACGACTCGATCTCAGTTATCGCGGCGGGCTGGATGATACGATCATGATGTATGTGCAGAGTCCTGCCGCAAGTTATTGGCGCAGTCACGCTTTTGATTTTTACGATGGGCGCACCTGGACTCAATCGAATGCCGGTCAAGTGACCACGATTCGCCGCCGCCCCAACGAATCATTTTTTGGTTTTAACCGTAACTTGCAAGGCGAAACTTTTGTGCAATCGTTTTACATCGCCCGTCCCATGCCCAATTTAATTTTTGTTGGCGGCGCGCCGAAGGAGCTTTACATCTCGGCGAATGAGGTGGGCGTCGATCAAAGTGGCGGCATCCGCGTGGGAGAATCGCTGAACGCCGGATACGTTTATTCCGTCGTCTCCATCCGTCAAGATTTTTCGGCAGATGATCTCCGCGCCGACTCCACCAATTACCAATCTCCAATCTCCGATCTCCATTTACAACTTCCTCAAAACATCTCGCCTCGTGTCCGCGCTCTCGCTCATCAACTTACGCGCGACGCAAAAACAAATTACGACAAAGCGCTGATACTCACCAATTATATTAAGCGCACTTACCCCTACGATTATTTTCCGCCGCCGCAAGCGCCGAACACCGAAGCCGTTGATCAATTTTTGTTTGTGGACAAACGCGGCGTGTGCGAACAGTATGTGACCGCGCTCGTCGTGATGCTGCGCGAACTCGGTGTGCCAGCGCGGCTCGCCGCCGGGTTTGGCAGTGGCTACTACAACGCTGTCACCGGTTACTACGAAGTGCGCGCCAGCGACGCCCATGCTTGGGTCGAAGTTTATTTTCCCGAACACGGTTGGGTCGCGTTTGATCCGACTCCGGGTTGGGTCGGCGATCCGCGCACGGGTCCGATCAAGACCTGGATATTTTCTGATTTAACACAGGGCTTCGATTTTTCGGGACTGCCATTGGGATCGGTAATGGACGCCGGCACCAATTTTTTTAACGCCGCGTTGACTCCGATCTTTACTCTCACCCTCATTGCCGCGATAACCGTCACCGTCATCGCCTGTTACCGACTTTTTCAGTGGTGGCGTTCACGCCAACCCAAACGCTGGCACACCAACCCGGCGCGCAAAATTGTTTTTGATGTTTATCGCAACGCACAACGAAAATTAAAAACAAAACGCGCCCCGACTCAAACCGTGCAAGAACACGCGCACAGTCATCCCGAACTTCTTGATCTTGCCAACGCGGTTGACATCGCCGCCTATCGCCCCGCACCGCCGGACGAATCGTTGATCGCAAAAGCGAAAGCGTGGTTCAAACGTAAAACGTAGAGACGACCCGTTGGGTCGTCTCCATTTGATGATATGATTCCTAAGACGCGCCAACGGTGCGTCTCTACATTTTCCCAAAAGGTTTCTCAATGCCTACCCTCCTCGACCTCTCTCACACCGTTGAACATGGCATGATCACTTACAAAGGTCTGCCCGCGCCGATCATCTGCGATTACCTTAGCCGCGAAGAGTCGCGCCAGCATTATGCCGAAGGCGTGGAGTTCAACATTGGCAAGATCGAAATGGTGGCGAACACGGGAACGTATATTGATTCGCCCTTTCACCGTTATGCGCATGGCAAAGATTTATCCGAACTGCCTCTCACGTCGCTTGCCGATCTCGAAGGCGTGCTGGTTCACGTTGTAGATCGAAAGAGTCGCGGCATCACGCGCGAAGCGTTTAAAGAGGTGAACGTGAGAGGCAAAGCGGTGTTGGTTCATACCGAATGGTCACAGCACTGGCGCACCGATCAATATTTTGAAGGGCATCCTTTCCTCACCAAAGATGCGGCGGAGTATTTAACCGATCAAGGCGTGAAGATCGTCGGCATTGATACCTACAACATTGACGACACCACCGACGGCACGCGCCCCGTTCACTCGACTCTGTTGGGCAACGAGATTCCGATTGTGGAACATCTAACGGGCTTGGCGCAGATTCCGAATCGTGATTTTCGTTTCTTTGCCGTGCCGGTGAAGGTGAAAGGGTTCGGGACGTTCCCGATACGAGCGTTTGCCATCACGCCATGAAACAATTCATTACAAACCTTGTTCTGTTGTTCGGCGGCGCGGGAGTTGGTTTAGTTCTGGCGTTGATCGCCGCGCCATCATCGGCTGGGGCGGCGTTGGTAGGCTTCGCCATTTTGCCGTTAAGTTTTTTTGCCGGACTTGCGGCGTGGTGGGGGATTGCGCTGTTGAATTTGGGCTGGCATTTGATGATGAAGAAGGCTATCACGCGCAAGACGGCATCACCGAGCGATTCGATTCTCAAATCCACGACACTGCCCGGGTCGTTCATGTTCATCCCCGCTTCAGTGATCGTGTGTCTCATGGGCGGCGGCATCGTCTCGTTGATCTCTTGGAGTTCGTGGGGGCTCATCGCGTTGTGCGGCTATCCGACCCTCGGTTTGATCTATGGGGCGGTCGCGTGGATAGGCGCCCGACGAGGGTATATAGCCATTGACTACTGGTTGCATATAGCTCTTGACGAATGGGCTGGGGAGTGATCCATGCTCCAGATGCTTCGCCACTTCCTTGCCATCCTCTCTCTCCCCTTCATGGTGATCGTCGTCATCCCGATCCTCATTCTCTCTCGCACAGGATTCCTCACCAGTGTTTCAATCGCTTCGTTCATTGTCGGCTTTGGTTTTATTGCGCTGGGGCTGGCGTTGATGGTTCACACCCTCTCGCTCTTCGTCACGGTGGGGGAAGGCACGCTCGCCCCGTGGATGCCCACGCAAAAACTCGTCGTGCGCGGCATCTATCGCCACGTCCGCAACCCGATGATCAGCGGCGTGCTGTGTGTATTATTGGGCGAGGTGAGACTCTTCACATCGTATCCTCTTCTTCTTTGGCTTCTCTTTTTTCTTTTGCTCAATATGATCTACATTCCGTTTTTTGAAGAACCCGGACTTGAAAAACGATTCGGGGATGACTACAAACTGTATAAAGAAAATGTGCCGCGCTGGCTGCCGCGACTCACGGCGTGGACGCCGCCATTCGATCAACCATGAACCCTCTCAATTCTCCCTCCCCCTTTCAAGAAGAACCCAATTGGTCAGCCAACAGTTGTTTGCTGCGTATTTTCATACTGTTGATTTTGCCATTGGGCATGATGTGCGCGTTGACACTCTATTTGCTCTCGCCAGAATTACAAGGGCAGGTATATGATTTTTGGCAAATTGAGATCGAACCCCAGCTGGCGGATTTATTGACTCCCGAACCAACGGTGACGCGGACTCCGACGCGCACCCGTGTACCGAGCCTCACCCCGGGTCCGTCGCGCACGCCGATCACGGCTGCCCCGACGCGCACAGTTGCCGCCGCAATGACGGCAACACCGGGATTCGTCTCTTCCATTATTTCCGTGAGCGGCAACTTTAAAGATGTGCGCTTCATCGGCGTGGATGGAATGGGGCGCGCGGTGGTGAGTGAGTATCAAGATGGGCGAATCATGTCGCTCAATATGTTGGGGACGATCACGACTACGTGGAGCGTGCCGGACTCGAGTTTGCCGGTGACGGGAATGGCAGTAGATCGCAATGGAATTATTTATGTGGCGCAGGGCAGCGAACTCGCGCGTTACGACGCGACGGGCAAGGCCTTGAGCAAAGTGAATTATGCGCGCGGCTTTCGTGATGTGGCGACACTACCCGATGGCGGTTTTGTGGCGTCGTGGTACGGCGCAAATTTAAATGATGATGTGCTGGTGTTCGACGCCGGTGATGTGTTGCGGCTGACGATCAATAAAGCGATCAGTTCTGTAAAAGGTTCAGCCGACCTGACCATGCGTGTGGCGACGGATAAGCAAGGCAACATTTATGTGTGGAGCGTGTTGAGCGACATGATCGTGAAGTATGCGCCCGACGGCACGCGCGCGGCGACCATCGGCTCGCGCGGTTCGCAGGATGGACAGTTCTTGTTTTTGAATTGCCTGGCGGTGGATAGCAAAGGGCGAGTGTTCGCCAGCGACAGCAAAGGCATTCAGGTGTTTGACGCCGACGGAAAATTTATTGATAAGTTTACGCTCTCGCGCGGCACGCCGTACGATATGGTGTTCAGCGATCAAAACGAATTGTGGATCGCCGCGCGCACGACGGTGATGAAGTTGGGGATAGGGAAATGATTCAATAGTGAAAGGGTGAAGAGGATGAAGGGGATGAAGGGGGTGATCATCCCCTTCATCCCCTTCAAGATTATGAATAAGACAAGTATTGCAATTCTCTCCGGTGGCAAGTCATCCCGCATGGGAACCGACAAAGCATTGTTGCCCATTGAAGGCAAGACGATGATCGAACACATCATCGCTCAGGTGAAAGATATTGGCGATGAAGTGATCGTGATCACCAACACGCCTGAGGGATATAAATTTTTAAACTTGCCGATCTTCACCGATGTAATTCCTGATAAGGGTGCGTTGGGCGGACTCTACACCGCCATTGACGCCGCCTCTCACCCTTACACATTGATTCTGGCGTGTGACATGCCTTTTGTGAATCGTGATCTGCTGCGCTATATGATCTCGCTCGCCCCCGAAGCGGATGCCGTCATCCCCAAAATTGCCGCGCCCGATGGTGAGAAGAAAAAGAGCGGCATGGCAGAGCCCTTGCGCGCCATTTACAGCAAAGCCTGTCTCGCCCCGATCCGCAAGTGCATTGACGAAGATAATTTAAAAATGATCGCGTTCTTCAAGGACGTAAAGCTGCGTTGGATTGATGAGGAAGAGATTCGGAAGTTTGATGCGGAGTTGGTGACGTTTATGAATGCGAACACGCCGGAGGAGTTTGAGAGGATGAAGGGGATGAAAGGGGTGAAGGGGTGAGACGTGAAAGGTGATGCGTGATACGTATTGCG
The DNA here is from genome assembly GCA_919901875.1 of Anaerolineales bacterium. Lineage (GTDB taxonomy): Bacteria > Chloroflexota > Anaerolineae > Anaerolineales > VGOW01 > VGOW01. The sequence continues at coordinate 209 of CAKKQG010000129.1, read as the reverse complement.
TGTTGCGTATTTCGTATTGCGTAGAGGAGGGAGTAGAATCATTTTTACGATTAACCGTCATTGCGAGCGCGTGTTTTTCGCGCGAAGTAATCTCGTGTTGGCAGAGTTTGAGATTGCTTCGCGAAGAACGCTCGCAATGACGCGCTTGCGGAGTATTGCGTGAGCGGCTTCTCAATAAACGGGGTAGGGGCAAGCCTTGCGCTTGCCCA
>CAKKQG010000128.1 GCA_919901875.1 Anaerolineales bacterium | reverse complement strand
GCGCCGGGGTCAGGCGCGTAAAACAAACCTTGCTTCGAGAGAACAGCGTTCATGTCTTTGTATTTAATTCCGGGCTGAACGTCTACTTGGAAATCTTCTTTGTAGAGTTTCAAAATTTTATCCATGCGGCTCACATCCAACACAATGCCGCCGCACACCGGGATCGGATTCCCTTCGATGCTCGTCCCCGCGCCCCAAGCCGTCACCGGAATCAGATTCTCGTTAGCGAACTTCACCACCTTGCTCACCTGCTGCGTATCGCTGGGCCAGACCACAACGGCGGGCAGATGCGCTTGATGAAACGATTGATCGCGCGAATGTTGATCGAGATCGGCGTTCTTGGCAGAGACAAATTCATCGCCGACGATGGATTGCAGGAATTTAATTTGATCGTGAGAGAGGGAGGGAACGTTGAGCATGGGAGACTCCTTTCGAGTGAGGTTAGTTTATCACGGCGAATAAATTCGCGGCAACAAAAAGCAAAACCCGCCTGCGCGGGTTTCCTTGTTAACTCAAGCGCCTAAATTGTCATTCCGAGGAGCGTCCTGAGCGGAGCGCGGTGCTTCTCCGCGCGCAGTCGAAGGATGCGACGAAGCAATCTCTAAGCGCGACCGAGATTGCTTCGCGAAGTGCACTCGCAATGACGGAATAGCCGAGCGGTTACTGTCTGCGATTGCTCCACCACACCACCAACGCGAACAGAATCCGCCACGCCAACATAAACAATCCGCCGAAGCCCATGCCCGCAAGGATGAACGTCGTCGGGATCACGGCGCGACCTAAAGCAAAAGTGCGAATCAAAATTCCTAGCGGTGCGGCGACGAGCCAAGTGTTGAGCCATCGCCCGAAGAATCGGAAATAGAATCGCCCTTCGTTATCGGCATCAAAATTGAACGCGCGCAACAAGACTCCAGTGATGAGATAGGGCGCGGCAAAATACAACGTGCTTAACAACACGCCCGATATTGGATTCTGTTCGTTGACCAATTCGTGATCGCGTTGACCGACGACGACAAAAAGAATCAGGGCGATCAGATCGCCCGCGAACAAAAGGTATGGGGTGTAACGTTTGAGGTTAGAGAACATGGCTTTCACTTTTTTAATAGGAGAGCCGGAACTTGTCATTCCGAGCGGTGTCCTTCCGCGAGGAATCTCTGGGGTTGCCAAAGAGATTCCTCGTCGCAAAGAACGCTCCTCGGAATGACATATTTCGATATCCCGAAAACTAGGAGAGCCGAGAGCATTTAGTTCGTATCCGTTTTCGATTGTGGTCTTGAAGCTACCGCCTTCCGCAAAATTTCCAGAAACTCTTCCAACGGCACGCGATGAATACGCGCCGCCCATTCCACGGTGAGCGCCTTTGCCAAAAACATTCGCAATGAATAACGCCCGACGCGCTTAACTCCAAACACTTCCATCACATCGGCAATGTCGCCGTAGTTCTCAAGAATCTCGGAGATGCGGGTATCTTTTGTAATTTCCATTTTAGATCGTCACCTTTTCTTGATCAAACTTCTTCACGATCTGCCACAATTGAAATGCTATCGGCAGCATTGAGATCGCCCAGAGGATATATGCCACCGCCTGCAGTTGCGGTTGATCGCTAAACAGACTCGGCACGAAAAACGCGACCGCCAGATACACAGCGAGCAAACTGATCCAGTTGCCGCCGAGTGATGCCGCCTCATCGCGCAGCAGGATACGCGCAAAGAGATATGGCACCAGCGCGAAGGCAATCGGCATTAGCCAACCATACACTAAAAGTTGCGGCGCACTGGCTTCGATCAAAGTCATCGGCAATTCTTTGCCCGACATCATCACAAACGGTCCCAACAAGATCGGCGCGAGAATCAAAGTGTAGCCCGCCACGATGTGGATCATGCCCGCGCTCCAGCCGCCGCGCTTCGCCATCAAAGGTAGAAGAATATTGAGAAGCAACAACGCAGTGGCGGCATGATGCGGGATCAACGCCGGAATGGTGAAGGCGGTTAATCCGAGCCAAGGGACGATCACTAAACTAATATCACCGATCAGAAATAGCGCGAAGATGATCGGGATCGATCTCTCCCATGCCAAAGACCGTTTGGCGAATGATGGGTAGAGATCGATCAGCAAACCGGCGAAGACGAATGAAGTGAAGCCCCACACGTTTGAGTGAAGGTGAACTTCTTTGGGCGCGACGGCTTGCAAGGCGACGCCCCAGCCGAGCCACAGACCTGTGCCGAAGGTGATGCCGACGAGCAGAAAACTTAATCCGGCAACGTAAAACGGAAAGCCGCGCGTGAGGTTGAACGTGGGAGACGGTGGACGAAGGTTGATGAGTTGATGCAACAACAAGACGGCTGCCCCGAAAATTAAAGTGCCGCCGCTAAAGATGATCACCTGATTAATTAACGGGATGCCGATCAACAGCGCCAACAACCCGGCGTTAAGTGCAAGCCAAATATCCCAACGTGTTTTGGGGCGCGGTTTGTTGGCATAGTGAGCGATCAAAATTGGCAGTAGACCAAAAACGGATTCGACTAATACGCCGAGCGTGATGAAGTGAACGCGCAGCCAACGCAAGCCGTTGAACCATTGCACCACGCCTAAGGTCGCTAACGACGAATCGAGCGCGCCTAACATAGCGAGCGAGAGAAATAAAAGTGAGATGAGGAAGTAAGGGGATAGCATCTTTAATAAGACCGACGCGGTTTTGGAAACCGCGTCGGTCTACCTCTATTTGATCAAGCCAACACCATAGCGATACACCAACTCGCCACCAAAATAACCCAGCACGATCAATATCAGCGAACCGATCACTTGCAGTGCGATGAGCGTCACGCGCGCGCCAACGCTCATCTCGGCTTTGCTACGCCAAACGATCACCGCTTGTAAGGCAAAGACGACAAACGTGGAGATGCCAAGAATGCGATGCGGGTTCACGGCGACCATCGCCGCGCTATCGGCCGGGATACCGCTTGCCGAAGCCAGACCGGTTGGGATAGCCACAAGAGTTGCTACAAGTCCGAGCAACAACGAATACCATGATGCCTTGTCAAAACTTTTGTCCTTCCAGATCATACTCGCCCAGCTCAAGGCGACACTGGTGAGCAATAAAGCGATCGGGAAGTGAACGATCAATACATGTAGAGGGGGCATTGTAAATTCTCCTTGTGAAAAATGCTTTTTAAATTTAAGCGCCACGCACGCCGATGAACGCTAACCGCGTTTCGGCTTCGATGCCGCGTTTGGCATTTTCGGGGGCGATCACCGTCGCGCCGGCCGAGACCGCGACACGCTCATCATTGACCGTCATCCACCCCTTGCCATCAAGGAAGTGATACGCTCCGGCAGGCGCGGGATGAGGCGGCAGCTTTTGTCCGGGCTCAAGCCCGACCAAGACAACTTTAAATTTTTCATTCTCGATCAGCGTCTGCGGCTGTGGACCTTCTTTTGAATACACAATTTTTTGTTTCCAATCTGCGTAAAGTTCCATTAAGTTCTCCTCAAGGAAAATAATTTGCAACGGTCTGGTGATCGCTTGCATGGGACAGATGCGTTCACAGTCGCCAGTGTATTGGCAGGCATCAGGTCGCGCAATGACAGCGATCATGCCGTTCATCGCCAACGTCCCCGTCGGGCAAGCTTCCACGCATAACTTACAACCATTGCATCGCGCCGCGTCTATGATCGGCAGAGGTTCAGTCATAAAACAAAACGCTCAAGTGACACTAACACAGTATCACTTGAGCGCAACGCTGTCTCCGACTTATGTCGGATCAAGCGATCAACTTCTCTAACGCCTTTCGATCTCGAATCTTGATCTGATGCCGCTCAACGGCGATGACGCCGTCAGCCTCCAACCCGCGCATTGCCCGTTGCACCACGTCTGGCACCGTTCCCAAACGCGAAGCGAGTTCGGCTTGCGTATACCAACGCGGGCGATGCAGCACATCCCCTTCGGCGTCGTCGAGCAACAAACGCGCCAGTCGTCCGGTCACGGGTCGCAGAGAAAGATCAGCCACCAGCGTCACTAATTCAACAACTCGATCCGACATATTTTCAATCACCCGCTCAACAAAATCAGGACGCTCGCGCATCAAACGCCGAATCGAGTCGCGCCGCAGCAACCACACTCCCGCCGCTTCAAGCGCAATCGCCGTCGCCGGATTCGGGCGGCTCGCCAACGCGCCGATCTCGTTGAACGTCTCGCCCGCGCCCAAAAATCTCAACACTTGCTCGCGTCCTTCGAGCGACGACTTCACCACTTTGAGCCAACCCGTTTGCAAATAATACAGACCTAGCGATTGATCGCCCTCAAAAAAAATGACCTCACCCACCGCATAGTCCTTCCACACGGCGTCACGGGCAAGGTCAAGCAAAGTCGAGTCGTCTAAACCTTTGAAGTATGAAATTTGTTGAAGGTTAATTACGAGCTGATCAACATCAGGGCGCGGCATGAAATGAATTATACGAGCTTCTCATCGCGCAATACGCTCGCCAAAATTTTAACCGCGCGCTGATACTCGGAGATCAAAATATGTTCTTCAGGAGTGTGATCAAGTGAAGAGTCGCCCGGACCGTATGCCACCGTTGGACAATTCCACACGGGCGCAACGAGATTCATATCGGATGTGCCGGACTTCATGGTGAACACGGGGCTGCCGCCACTCGCGCGGATGCTGGAGAGGAACGCTCGCACCAACGGCGTATTTTTTTCAGCGCGATACGCTTCGCACCCTTCTACCATCTTTGCCGAATCATTCCCTGCAACGTCACTTACGATCTTCTCCAACTCACTCACCGTGATGCTCGGCGGCAAGCGCAACCCAAACTTAAACCGCGCCGATTCCACAAAGCCATCCGACGACGATTCCATTGCGCGTAGAGTCGGCAACAACTGATCGAACATTTTTGTTTTGCCTTCGTTGATCTGATTCCCACGCGATGTGAGTCGATTCCAAAATGAGATCGCCGCCTCACACGCACTCTCACTCCCTTGCGCCGAGGTATGCGCCAGCGTGCGCCGACTCTCGAAGTCGAACCACGCACTACCTTTATACCCTAA
>CAKKQG010000127.1:4032-6187 GCA_919901875.1 Anaerolineales bacterium | reverse complement strand
ATTTATTTTTTGATGAGAAGGGCGTATAGATTCGCCATCGTATCCCATGCCAAATGAAAATCGCCAAGAGCGACTTGTGTTCCACCTTCGGGCATTGCGGGATCATTAAGAATCACAAGATCATTTTCTATGCTAATTACAACAACTGCGTGAGCCGCAGGCTGATTCCAATAAGGGAGTTCGCGCGTGTGAACAAGCGCAATCGGCGGAATGTTTTGCGATAACGCCAATCGAAGATCATCTATCTCGCCCTCCTTATACACAACCTCAAGGGTGTTGGATGCTAACGAGCGCAAGCGCGAAGCCGGAGTGCCAACGCCGGTGATTGTTTGAAGTTTTTTTGCGAGTGATTCTTGCGTTTGCTCAATTTCCCAATAGGCTAATACCATTTGGGCGCAGGCTGGCACGCACCAACCATCTTCAATTTGAGTCTTATGCGGCACTGACGGCATGTTTTGCATTTTCAAGAATCTCCCCCCTCAATTTTTCGCTCACATTTATTTCGCCATTCTCCACATTCACATCTATTACGCCTACGGTGCCTACTTCGCCAACTTTAGATGACGTAAGGATAATTGGCACGCGCCACACGGTTTGTTTGCCAATGACAAGAGTTGGTTCGCCACCCACTAGCATATTACCTACTTCACTGACAACCCATGCCGTGACTCGTCGCCGAGCTGTTTGCGAGTCTATATTGATAGTGGCATCAATAGAGATGACGATGTTGAGTGTATGCGCGTCGCGCACCCCGCCGCCCGTTAGAGAAATTGTGGTTTGTGTCATAGTCGGAACTCCTTACATGAGGATAAACGAGAGCGATTGATTTAGCAATATGCAAAATTAATAGCTACTCGACTACCAAACCCCTCGACTATAATATCCCCCATCTTATTACACGTTTAGAAAGGTCTCCACAAATGTTTCGCCGTCTCACAGCGTTCTCTCTCACGCTCACATTTATCCTCGTCGCCTGCGGTTCTGATCCCACACCGTTGCCGACAGTCTCCGCGCCGCCGGTTGTTAAGATTACACCCGGCGTGGTTGTGCCGACTCAACCGCTTGCGGCTACCGCCACTGCCGCGCCCACCGCAACCCCTGCTGTCGTCATGGGCCCCGATTCGTATCCGGCAGGGATCAATCCACTCACAGGTTTATCTATCACACCGGCGCTGCAAGCCCGCGTGCCTGTAGCGATCAAAGTCGCTAACTATCCGCGAGTGGCACGACCCCAAAGCGGTTTGTCGCTTGCCGATTTAGTTTTTGAACATTACACCGAAGGCGGCACCACTCGCTTCACCGCCGTCTTCTATGGAAATGATGCGCCGCGCGTGGGTCCGATCCGTTCGGCGCGTTTAATTGACACCGTCATTCCCGAAATGTTTAAAGGCGCGTTGGTTGCTTCGGGTAGTTCCACCGGCGTGTTGAGGAAATTAAGTTTCAAAGATTGGTACAAGCTCGTCGTCGCCGAATCTACTGGATTTAAATGCCCGCCGATTTGCCGCGAAGCCGACGACACCAATTCTATATACACTTCCACCGAAACGGTTCATAAAGCCTTAGCCGATAAAGGACTCGACAAATCGCAATTGACATCTGGCTTCACGTTTCACGCTATCACACCCGCTGGCGGCGCCCCGGCGAAACAACTCCGCATTGATTACAGTGGTGAGCTGCACACCGAATGGCGCTACAACGCCGTCTCCGCAAAATATGAACGCTGGATTGACACGACGCCAACGGATTTGATCGCCCATTTTGATAAAGCGACCAATCAACCGATCACCGCGGCTAACGTGATCGTGCTGTTTATCAATCACGTTGTGGATTCCACCATTCCGGAGGACTTTGACACCGATGGACTCACCGGACACTTCAGCACCGAGATTCAATTGTGGGGCAGCGGGCCGGCGTGGATCTTCCGCGACGGGCAGCGTTACGAAGGCACTTGGGTGCGCCCCAAGATCGATCAACCCTTTGTCATCGTAGATAAATCTAACAAATTGATTCCGTTGAAGCCCGGCAACAGTTGGATTCAAATGGTGGGTTTGTTCAGCGACAAGATAGCCGGCAGCGACACCATTATTAAACACAAGTCGCCGGTGGATAAAGGCAACATCCCCACGGCAGTCCCAAGCGCGACTCCGAAACCATA
>CAKKQG010000127.1:0-3932 GCA_919901875.1 Anaerolineales bacterium | reverse complement strand
TCTCAGATCGTTTGCGCGCGTGGGCAGAGATGATCGTCTCGCTCAGCCGTCACTCTGACGACTCATCCGTTACATTTAATGTTTTGGCGGAAGGCGCGTGCCATATCTTGGGCGCGGAACTCGCCGCACTTCTCATCACGCTCGAACCCGCCGTCGTTGAGATCGGCGCGCTGGCGGGGGTGTCGCCCGAAGATATTCCATTGATCGAAACAGTGTTGAGCGGAAACCCCATCGAGGGTCCGTTCAAACTTGAAAAAAAAAGCGGCGCGTTGTCGCAAGTGTATTTTGAAAGAGGCGATCTCGTTGTTGCCGAACTTCCCACCGCTGGCTCAAGTTTTGCCGCCTCTGCCGCGCTGCAGCACTCGCTGAGTCAAAAGCTCAATTTAAGATCATGGTGGATATTGCCGTTGGCGGCATCCCCTGAGGACGACTGTGTGGGGCTGATCATTCTGGGACGATCTACGGTGACGCCGCCAACCGCGGAGGATCGTTTACTCTCTTCTGCTTTTACGGCGCAAGCGGCAGCTTCCATTAAAAATGCGCGGCAGTTCGCCCTGACTGACGCCGGACAACAAATGACCGAGACGGCAGGCGTGACTCTCGATCTCTCGGAAGTTGCGGCGCGGGTGTTGGAGTTGGCGACTCAAATGATCGTGTGTGATAGCGCGGCGTTGTTCTTGCGCTATGGCGACGTCATGCGAGTCTATGCGGTCTATCAACTTCCGGATGAGTTGATCGGCGCGGAGATTAATTTTTCTAATCCATTACTGACTCAGATGATCGCCACGCGCACGCCGCTGTATTTGGCAGACGCCCAAGCCGATGATCGATTCACTCAAAATTTTAAAGAGCCGCGCGTGCGTGGCTGGCTCGCTTCGCCGTTTGTGATCGGCGAGCGAGTCATCGGGCAAATTTCGTTTTACTCAAAACGGGTGGGGCGCTTTGGCGCAGGCGATGCGCGTTTGCTGAACGCTTTTGCGCGGCAGGCGGGTTTGGCGCTGGAGAACGCTCAGCTGTATCACGAAGCGACTCATCACTTGCAGCAAATGGCGATCTTAAATGAGATCGCTGCTGCGGTAGTCTCGACTCCGGATTTCAACGAGTCGATCCATCAGGTGGTGGAAGCACTGAAGCGCACGTTGCATTATGAGATTGTCAACTTGTGGATGATGAACGAAGCGGGCGATCAATTGATATTAAGTGCGCTAAATGGCGACGCCCAAACGGATACGATTCGTTTGGGGCAGGGCGTGAGCGGGCAGGTGGCGGCGAGCGGTACGGCGATATGCGTTGATGATGTTCGGCTGTATGCCGGGGCAAAAGTTGTTTCGCCGGAAGTGCGTTCGCAAGTGTGTGTGCCGATCCGCATTGGCAGGCGAATGATCGGCGTGATAGATGTGCAGGGGTCACGTCTGGCGGCGTTTAGCGATGACGATGTCTACGTATTGAGCATCGCCGCCGGGCAGTTGGCGCGGGCGTTGGAGAACGTGCGCACGATGCGCGATCTGGCGGCGAGCCTCGAACAACTTAAACAAGCTCAGGCGCAGTTAGTGCAATCGGGCAAACTCGCCGCAGTCGGACAGCTCGCGGCGGGCGTGGCGCACGAGATCAATAATCCCTTGACGACGATCGGCGGCTTCAGCGAAATTGTTTTGCGCGAACTGCCTGCCGATTCGGTGTTGCGAAACGATGTGCAGCTGATCTTGCGCGAAGCGCAGCGCGCGCGCGATGTGGTGCGCCGCTTGTTAGATTTTGCGCGGCAGTCGGAGCCTCACCGCAATTCTGTCGATCTCAATGAACTGGTGCGTGAGGTGGTTAGCTTGATGCGGAGTGCCGCTTCGGTGAGAGACGTGACTGTTGAAGAGCGTTATGCGCCCGAACTTCCATGGGCAAGTGTAGACGCTAACCAGTTTAAGCAAGTTGTGTTAAATTTGTTGAACAACGCCGCGCAGGCGATGCCGAAAGGCGGAACTCTGATGATCAGCGTTGGGGCGGCCGAGCGCGAAACCCGGCACGGCATAGAGATCACGGTGAAGGATAGCGGAGTCGGCATCCCCCGCGAAAATTTGGAACGTATCTTCGAACCGTTCTACACAACGAAATCGCCTGATGAAGGAACGGGGTTGGGTCTGGCGGTAAGTTATCGTATTGTGCGTGAACATGATGGTGTGATCAACGTGAGCAGTGAAGTGGGTAAAGGGACAACGTTTACGGTGTGGATACCGACGGATAATTTCTGATTGCCGATTTCTGATTGCTGATTAAACGTTTGCAATCAACAATCAGAAATCAAAAATCAACAATGTAAAGTGGCAGATCGAATCTTAATCGTTGACGATGATCCCGGCGTGGTCGCTTTGTGTGAGCGATTGCTGACTCACGCCGGTTACGAGGTGGCGAGCTCGATGCGTCCGCAGGATGCTCTGCGGATGATGCGCGCCCAACATTTTGATCTGCTGCTGTTGGACATTCGTATGCCGGAGATGAGCGGCTTTGAGCTGATGCAGGTGGCGCGCGAGCGCGACCCCGAATTGGCGATTGTGATCATCACCGGACACGGCACGATTGAGACGGTGGTGCAGGCGTTACAAATTGGCGCCGAAGGTTTTGTGTTGAAGCCGTTTGAATCGGGGGTGACGCTGGTGCAAAGTGTGCGCGAGGCATTGGTCAAGAGTCGGCAAGCCCGTGAAGCGGCGCGTTCACGCGCGCTGCGCCCGTTGTTTGAGGTCAGTCAATACTTGCTCGCCGAAACCGATCCGCAACGTTTGCGCTCGATGATCATCGCTTCGGTGCAAGGACAATTCGGCGCAACGTGTGCCGGACTGTATAACGTCGAAGCCGATCAAAAGTTGCACTTGGTTTCCGGTCAGGGCTTCCCGGAAAATTTTCCGCAAACCGCGTTGATCGGCGCCGATGTTGGATTGTTGGGTCGCGCGGTGGCGTGGTCGCTGCCGTTGTGGGTGACGATGGAGATGCCCGGCGATCCGTCGTTGTTGCGCGATCTCGAGGCGGCGCAGATCACCTCGGCGTTGTGCGCGCCGCTCATACGACGTGGTCAGCCTACGGGCGCTATTATCGCCGGCAAGGGCAAGGCGGCGAATGTCACGACGTTTCGTGAAGGCGATCTTGAATTGCTGACGATCTTCGCCGGTCAAGCGGCAGTGGCGATGGAGAACGCCGGACTGTATGCCGAACTGCGCGAATACGTGAAGCGCATCGAAGACTCGCATCAACAACTTATTCAAGTGGAGAAGCTCGCCGCGCTGGGGCGGTTAGTGGGCTCCATTGCTCACGAAGTCAATAACCCGCTGCAAGCGATTCAAAATTGTCTGCATCTGGCCGAACACAAAGATTTGGCAGAGGCAAAGCGCAAGATGTATCACGATCTCGCCGCCGAAGAAGTGACGCGCTTGATCAAACTGGTGCGCGACATGCTCGACTTGTATCGTCCCACGGCGGCCGATTTCGCCCTGACCGATCTCAATACATTATTAGATGAAGTGCTGACACTCGCCGAGAAGCCGTTGCGCGATAAAAACATTGCCATCAAAAAGCAGTATCGCAAAGATCTGCCGCCGGTTCCGCTGGTGCGTAACAACCTCAAGCAGGTCTTTCTCAATTTGATTCTCAACGCCGGAGACGCCATGCCCAATGGCGGCAGGCTCACGCTCAAGACGAGTCTGAGTCGGGACAACAAACATCACGTTGCCCAAGTTTCATTTATAGATAATGGTGTGGGCATCCTGCCCGAAGCTCGCGCCAAATTATTTGAACCGTTCTATACCACGAAAGCACAAGGCACGGGCTTAGGTTTAGCAGTCAGCTATAGCATCGTCGAGGCGCACGGTGGGCACATTCAAGTGGAAAGCGTGGTCGGTTCGGGCTCGACTTTCACCGTGCAGTTGCCGTTGGAGAGGAATGCAGATGACTAG
>CAKKQG010000126.1:40801-42391 GCA_919901875.1 Anaerolineales bacterium | reverse complement strand
TCTGGTGATGCGGACTCTCCTGCGCCGCGTTGAGAAATTCGTCAACTGAATCGGTTAGCGCGGCAGAACGAGCGGGATACCAATGTCCGGAGATGGGGGAAGGGCGGATGTCCATAGAAGATGGCGAATGGCGAATGGCGAATGGCGAATAGCCGCTTGTGCGTGTTGGCTGACATAAAGATTCTAACACTACCGCGCAAGTTAAAGAGAGTAGATTAAAGATTCACCCGCGCAGGGCGGAGACGAAGAAGGTGATGAAGAGTAAGGCAAAAGCAAAAATTAAGACAATGCAACCACGCCACAAGTTGAGTGGATGGTCGTCGCCGAGAGTCGGCATCCCCGTGGTTGGATCAATGTCTACGCGCCATTTGGGGGCGATGAACAGACTCACTGCCGCGCCGCCGATCAATCCACCGACATGCCCCCACAGATCAATCCCCGGACGAAAGCTGACGAAGAGTTGAATGCCGATCAGCACCAGCATATCTCTTAAGTAGGCATTGCCGCGCTCGCCGAACTTGCTGCGATTGTTGAAAAAATAAACGGTGAATGCGCCAAGCAAACCGAAGATTGCGCCGGACGCTCCGAGCGAAGGCTGCGGGCTGAAGATGAAACTGGCGACGACTCCGGCGACGCCTGAGAGAAGATAGACGATGAGGAAACGACGATGCCCAAAAAATGATTCGACGCGCACGCCGAAAATGAAAAGACTCAAGGCGTTGGATCCCAGATGGGCAAGGCTGCCGTGCAAAAATATCGGCGTGAGTAGCCGCCAGTATTCGCCGCCAATAATGAAGTCGTTGATCTTGCCGCCGAAGTAGAAGAGTAGATCATCGCCAGTGATAATTTCGGAGAGGGCTTGCAAAATATAGACGACGACCAACGTGCCAAGAAGAAGATAGGTGAAGATCGGTTTGGCGGCAGGCAGGGCGACCGAGTAGCGATGCGATGGAGGAGGTGTGTCGTTCACAACGTGACCACGCGCGGTTTGACTCGGTTGTGTTCGGCTTCGATGATGGCAAGGATCGAATCGACGGCTGTCTCAAGATGAAATTCAGGGTTGATGACGCAGTAGTCAAATTCGACGATGCGCTTTAGTTCTTTGCGGGCGGTGGCGATGCGTAGTTTGAGTCCTTCGGGTGTTTCGGTTTTGCGCGCCTGCAATCGCGCCACCAGCTCTTCTTCGGAGTCGGTGGTGATGAAGATGAGCAGGGCGTCGCGGGCGATGGAGCGAACCGTTGCCGCGCCCTGCACGTCAATACGCATGACGACGTCCTTGCCGCTTGCCATTGCGTCGCGCACTTGTTGTTTGGGGATTCCTTTGTAATCGTTGTAGACGATGGCGTATTCGATCAGCTCGTTCTTTTCGATCATCTCGGCGAATTGATCGTTGCTGACGAAAATATAATCTTTGCCATTCACTTCGCCCGGGCGGGGTGCGCGCGTGGTTGCCGTCACTACAAAGTGCATGGAGATGCCGCGCTCTTTCATGCGCTGGATCACCGTGTCTTTACCCACACCGGAGGGTCCCGATATGACAATGAGTAAGGGTTGGCGTTGTCGTTCAAAGAGGGGTTCGGGTTCGGTCAT
>CAKKQG010000126.1:24362-40701 GCA_919901875.1 Anaerolineales bacterium | reverse complement strand
TCAAGAGATGAGTGTTTGGAGAAAATTATTCCATCAAAGGTATTATAACAAAGGGGGTGTGCTAGAATCTTTGAAGGATGAATTATGAAGGAAGAAGGATGAAGACAATGAACAATGAAGAATGAAACAATGAACAATACGGCGATTGTTTTCATAATTCATAATTCATAACTCATAATCTTCACTATGCCTTTCTACGAGTATCGTTGTTCCTCCTGTCAACAAAAAGTGTCGGTGAAACTTTCTTACGCCGAGTATGACACCGCCAAACCTAAATGCCCGTTATGCGGCAACCCGAACTTAAAGCGCGTCATTGGTCGGGTGCGCATTGCCAAGTCCGAAGAAGCGCGCATGGAAACGATGTCCGATCCTTCGAACTTCTCCGGCGTGGATGAAAACGATCCAAAGTCGGTTGCCAAGTTCATGAAGAAGATGGGCTCGGAGATGGGCGAAGATTTGGGTCCCGAGTTTAGCGATGTTGTGGAACGGCTCGAGTCGGGCGAGTCGCCGGAATCCATCGAACAAACGATGCCGAATGTGGGAGGGGGAGAGACAATGAACAATGAACAATGAAGAATGAACAATGAAGATTAGAGATTGCCATCCAACATCCAACATCCAACTTCCAACATCTAAAAGAGGAGTCATTGTGAACAATAAAAATATCATCGCCATTGTCATCACTGGATTAATTACATGTTGCGCTTGTGTTGGCGTGCTGGGCGCGGCGGGCGGGATTATGTTTTTCACCGCGCGAGACGTTAGCACTTCGGTTGCGCCTGTGTTTACTCAAGCGGCGAAGGGTCCCACTACTACCCCCGCGATCAAAGTTGTCACCACGCCCGTCCCTAGCACAAGCAACACGCTCAAGACATTGCAAGACACGGATCTTCCGGTCAACGATCTACGCACACTGGCGATGCGCTTGAAAGGCATCCCCGATATTCCGGTAACGGTGGCGCCGAAATCCGGCGGTTATAAAGTGGGCGATGAAGAAAAATTTTGGGTGAGCAACGAAGACACCAAATCGCATTTTCAGATCACGGCGCGCTTGGTTTACAAAACCGATAACGTTTATTTCTTTGTTCACAGAGATTTGTCGGTGAAAGACAGTGACGTGCAGAAATTGGTGGACACCTTCCAGACAAAAATTTATCCGACGGATCGAAAATTTTTTGGCGACGAGCCGAACCCCGGCGTGGACGGCGACCCGCATCTTTTCATTTTATACACGCGCGGACTCGGACAGAACGTTGGCGGCTACGCCTCCTCTGCCGATGGTTATTCGCGGCTAGCGCAACAATACTCCAACGAAAAAGAAATTTTCTATATCAATGCCGAAGCCTACGGCAGTCCGGCGAACCCGGATCTGCCCGGCACACTCGCCCATGAATTTCAGCATATGATTCAAGGCTATCACGACAGCAACGAAGACACCTGGATGAACGAAGGCTCTTCGATGCTTGCCGAATTTCTCAACGGCTATCGCACCGGCTCCGAATTTTCTTTTGTCGCCTCTCCCGATTTGCAATTGAACGCCTGGGATGACTCGGGTGCGGGCGCTAACTCCGGTCATTATGGCGCGTCGTTCATGTATCTGGCGTATTTTTTGGATCGCTTTGGCGAAGAGGCTACAAAAACATTGTTGACCAAAAAAGAAAATGGATTGCAAGCGGTTGAGAACACACTGAAGGAATTAAAGATTACCGACAAAACTACGGGGAAGCCGACAACGGCTGTGGATGTTTTTAGTGATTGGGTTATCGCCAATTACGTCGGCGACAAGGGTGTGGGCGATGGACGTTATTACTACAACAACTATTCCAAAGCGCCGCGCGTGACACAACACGCTGCTTCGGCAACGACCTGTCCTGTTTCAGTGAAGTCGGCAACCGTGCATCAATTCGGCGCGGATTACATTCGCATTTCGTGTCGCGGAACATTCACACTCGACTTCAGCGGCTCGCAGCAAGTGGCTGTGATGCCGGCGACTCCGCACAGTGGCAAATTCGCCTTCTGGAGCAATCGCGGCGACAAGAGCGATACGTCTCTCACCCGCGAATTCGATTTAACGAACGTAAAAACCGCAACGCTGAAGTATTGGGCGTTGTGGACGATTGAAGAAGATTATGACTATGCTTACTTGGAAGTCTCAACCGATGGCGGCAAGACGTGGAAGATCATCAAGACGCCCAGTATGCGCGACACGAATCCAACAGGCAATAACTTTGGCTCAGGGTATACCGATAACAGCGGCGGTTCAAAGACTCCGCAATGGGTTGAAGAAAAAATTGATCTCGCCCCATATATTGGCAAAAAGATTCAAGTGCGTTTTGAATACATCACCGATGACGCCGCCACGCGCAGTGGTTTGCTCATTGACGATGTCACCGTCCCTGAACTTAACTATAGCTGCGATTTTGAATCGGACGAGTGCGGTTGGAAAGCCGAAGGCTTTGTGCGCTTCGACAACATCTTGCCGCAAAGTTATGTGGTGCAGGTGATTCGCAAATCGGGATCGAAAACGACGGTGGAGCAAATGACGCTGGATGGGGCGAATAACGGATCGATCAAAGTGGATATCGCCTCGGCGAGTGATAACGTGATCGTGGTTGTCTCCGGCACGACGCAGTTCACAACTGAATTGGCGAGTTACAAATACGAAATAAAATAAAAAAGCAAAATCCCAAATCCCAAAAACCCAAATCTCAAAATCCAAACTTCAAATCTCCAATCTCCAATCTCCAATCTCCAATCTCCAACCACCTACTATGAACCGCTCCCGTTTTCCCTTAGTTCCTTTGATTCCCTTTTTTTTATTCGTGATTCTCGCTTGCTCACTTCCCACTTCGCTGCCGAGCATTCAAATTCCGTCGTTGCAAACGCGCGCGGCAGCCAGCGCCACCGCATCGGGCGATAGCAAGATCGGAAAGGGTCCCATCGTCGCCTCTCCGCAGACGGCACAGGACATCCTCGAGAAAGATTCTAATATTCAGATTTTGGAACAGTTGGCGAAGGAAAGTTATAACACGGACGATTTATCGCAAGCGGGTAAGACTTACACCTTCACGATCACTATTAACAAAGAACAGAATCTGGTGATGCTCAATGGCTGGTGCGCCACCACGCAAGAGATCCTGCGCGATAACTTCAAGAACATCAAAATGGAATTTTCGATCAACGGCACGCCGATTGACGACAACCTCATACTCGTCAGCGAACGCGAAGATAACGGGGGGCTCTTTTGCCGCTCATTCTTTGTGGTGATGTACGGTTGGCCCAAAGGCAAAACAGAGTTGCAAGTTGCCGTGACATTCGATACGAAGATCAACGATGGCATGGGCGATTATCCCAAGGGGACGCATTACTACAAATATATTGTGACCTACCAATGAGACAATGAACAATGAAACAAAACAAAATCAAAAATTTCAAATTTCAAATTTCAAATCTCTAATCTCCAATAGGAGTTTTTATGAACCGCACACTTTCTCTCTTCTTTGTAATCGCTCTATTACTCTCGGCGTGCGCTACGCCGACAGCCGCTCCCGCACCCACGAAGGCTCCTGAACCCACGGCAGTTGCACAGCCGTTGTCGGCAACCGCGAGCGGTACGGTTCGAGTCACCGGAAAGTTCACATATTCCAACAACATCATCACCGAATATTATGTTGAACATTTCGTCGCGCTGATCGATCTGACAGGATTCGTCAAGCGTGATCGTGAATGGGAAGTGCCGGTGAAGTCGCAGGTCTTGGGTTTCCTTCAACTTGATGAGAAGGCGCAGAAGGGCGAATACCAACTTTCATTGCCGATACGTCCTGAAGGCAGCTTTGACGACGTGGACAACAACGGCAAGCCGGATAAGGGCGTGCAAATTTTTGCGGTGGATTACAACGTCAATCTGGCGGGCGGTCCGTTCTTGGAAGGTGATGATCGTTATCGTGGTTGGCCTTCGTATCTTGCTTCGGTCAAGGTGGACACGGAAAATAAACAAGAGATCATTGGCGGCAAGTTAATTGTTTGGGCGGCGGATGATAAGCAACAATTCCCAACCGGGTTTGGCAACGATGGTTTGCTGTTCACTGCCGATGATCCTGTTGCGTCGATCCCGGCAGGCTACACGGTCATTGACCTCGACAAAAAACCGTTTGGCATTATCCGCGACTCGGAACCGTCTCTTGAACTTTACGAGCCGAAGGATGCCGAGATCAAAGATTATTCGAAGATGACTTATAGCGACGCCTTTGATGCGCTTCACAAAAAAGCATCGGTGGAGTGGTCGTTCAACGATATACCGAATAAGAAGGTGGATTGGAAAGCACTTTATGATCGCATCGCCCCGAAAGTTGCCGAAGCGCAAAAGAACAAAGACGGCAAGGCGTTTTATCTTGCTTTGAAAGAGTATGCCAATTCAATTCCGGATGGACACGTAGGCGTGGGCGGCGGCGCGTTTGCCAACGAGGTGCTGCGCGCGAGGATTGATAATGGTTACGGATTCGCTATTCGAGAATTGGATAACGGCAAAGTGATCGTCACCTACGTGACAACCGACAGCCCGGCCGATAAAGCCGGAATCAAAGTGGGCGCCGAAGTGACCGAGTTCAACGGACTGCCGATCAAAGATGCCATCAGCAAGGCGGATGCCTCTCTCGCCGGGCCCTTTTCGCAAGAACCTTATAAACGCTATCAACAGACTCGCTATCTTCTGCGTGATAAGTTGGGCGCAGAGGCAACCGTAAAATTTGTGAACGCCAACGGTCAACCACAAACTGCCAAAGTCACGGCGGTAGCGGAACGAAATAGTTACAGCGTGACTTCTATCTTTCGCGGTTTCGATTCGAATGCCCTGCCCGTCGAATCAAAAATTCTCGACTCGGGTGCGGGCTACATCAAGATCAACACCAACAGCGATGATCTCAATTTGATCATCCGTCTTTTTGAACGCGCGCTTAAAGTGTTCACAGCCAATGGCGTGACAGGCGTGGTCATTGATATGCGTCAAAACAGCGGCGGCGCGCCGTTGGGGTTAGCCGGTTTCTTTTACGACAAAGAAATTCTGCTGGGTCAGTTGCAGTATTACAGCGAGAAGACCGGCAAATTTGAGAACGAAGGACTGCGCCAAAAAATTCTGCCGAATGTCAATCAATACAAATTCGAAAAACTCGTGCTGATGGTTTCGTTTGCCTGCTTCAGCGCGTGCGAGATCGAGTCTTATGGTTTTTCAAAAGTGCCGGGAGCGATCGTCGTCAGCGCAAATTCATCCGCCGGGGTTGAGGCCGAAGTGGCGCGCGGTCAGTTCAGATTGCCGGAAGGGTTGAGTATGCAAATCTCCACCGGGCGTTTTTTAAACCCGGATGGTTCGATTTTCTTGGAGGGCGTGGGCGTGCAACCGACTCTCAAAGTTGCGGTGGATGAAAAGTTCGCGCTCTCAAGTGAGGATGTCGTTTTGAAGACGGCGGAAGCTGCCGCACTTGGCAAAACCATCGGCGGCGGCGCAAGCGGAAGTGGACCCACCTTTGCTTCGGCTGCCGACTCCCGAAAAGCGCTCGGCACTATTAAGACTCTCGAAGATGTTGCGAAGGAAAAATACAAAGACAACGAACTCTCGCAAGCGGGTAAGACATACACCTATACTATTGGAGCAACGAGCGCGCAAAGTTTAATGTGGATCACCGGTTGGTGCGCGACCACGCAAGCGATCCTCGACGACAACAACAAAAACACCACCTACACATTTTCGATGAACGGCAAGCCGCTGGACATCACGCAGTTTGCTGTGTTAGAGGGAAAACAAGGAACGCAGTTTTGCAAACTTTACATGGCTTCAATTTCAAATTGGTCCAAAGGCGACACCAAGCTCGAAACGAAAGTGACGTTTGCCAACAAGATCAACGATGGCACTGCCGATTATCCGGCAGGGACACATTTATATGTGTATACGGTGACGGCGCCGTAAAGGTTTCAGACTTCCGAAGTCTTTGAGACTTCGGAAGTCTGAGTCCGTAAAAAACTAAAACCCGAAGGGTCTGCCAGACCCTTCGGGTTTTTTTATTCAGCGGGTTTTGTTGTCTTCGGCGCGGTCAACGCCGCAAGCTGCGCCCTGAGAGCGGCTTCGCGTTCCTCGTAAGTTTTGCGAATTTCGGCGAATGCCGCGTCGGTTCTGGCTCTGCCCATCACTTGCAACTCTCGACCCGACATCGGCGCCAGCAACAACGCTGCTACCGACCCAACCACTGCGCCACAAAACGCCCCGGCGATGAAACTGAATGTGCGTTGCATACTAACCTCCTTGAGATTGGTGATTGGAGATTAGAGATTGAATCTCCAATCTCTAATCCCTAATCTCTTTGGGTCATTATATGCCTCTTGGCAATCTCCACCAACTCACTCATCTGCCGCAGATCACGAATCGGCATCGCGCGGTTGGCGGTTGAGGTGTGCGTATATTGTTTCACCGGACTCCCCGCCGCAAGTTTATGACTCGCCACGCGAAAATCGCTTTTGTTCATCCAGCCACACACGTAGACT
Source organism: Anaerolineales bacterium (assembly GCA_919901875.1). GTDB lineage: Bacteria > Chloroflexota > Anaerolineae > Anaerolineales > VGOW01 > VGOW01. Next base: position 34,170 of record CAKKQG010000126.1, on the reverse strand, counting down.
CGCTGACCATAAATCCATATATTTCCCCAATCACTCGGCGCGATGAGGTGCGTCTGGTTGAGCGTGGAACTACGCAACCCGATGTCACCGCGTGGTATACGCGGGACGGCACAATATAAGATCGAATAATATTCGTGACTCACTGTTGTGCGCGTGCGCGGCAAGAGACGAACCCGTTCATGGATCGCAGATCGATCTGCGCCTTGCCCGCCCACTTCAACCGTGATCGGTTCAGCCTCGTTTGTTTTCAAAGCGATCTCGCCCAACGGTTTCCATTCGTGACCGTTCAACCAGAGTGCGGGCGGCGTGTAAACTAAAAAGGCGGGCAAATTTTTTGCCAACGCCTTTTCTGTTTCAGATGAATGACGCGCCTCAAGTCCGGTGACAAAGCCGAAGATGTAGAGATCGTTTTCTTCCATGCGCTTGCTCTCAAATTGATCTTCGGGGATCAACGCCTGCGCCTCTAACGCCCAAGATGGATCCTTGTGCAATGAGGCGATCTTGAAACGGTTATAAATCAAATGACTCTTCAAGTCGCACCGCCTGCCGCCAATCGCCAGATCAAATTTATCTACTTCGGTGAATGGTGTCGCGCCCAGTCGTTGATACGGCACCGACTCGTTTTCTAACCAGCGGCGCACCGCCATTTCAAATGCCACGCCCGCCACAATTTTTCGCAAACGGTCTACCTTCTTTAAATGCATTCGATTGTGCGTGTAATGAAGCGAGTCGCGCGCATACTGCACGCCGGCAATGGAGAATTGTGTGTCGTAAGGGAGAACGAGAATATCAGACGCGGTCAGCGGCATCACTTAATGCGGCGAATTGGCAGAACGATCATCACGATCAAGAGGATGACGGTGATCGCGCTCACCGCCAATGTCCATTGACGAAGCGGCGACAACTCCGGTGTCACCGTCACCGCGTGGGTGCCGCCCTCTGCCCAAAACCCGATCAGCCCCAAGGCTGTCGGCGTCACCTGAATCGTTTGCCCATCTAACACCACTTTCTGATAGGGATATGCGGAGTAGGCGAGTTGGACAAAGGCGCGTTGAGGGAAAGAAAAATTTATCTCCACCCGATTATTCGTCAGAGTGTAATCCTTAATCTCAACCGGCACACTGTTGGCATCGTTAACTTGAACCACATTGTTTGCCTGCGGAGTCAATGTAGCAATAATCGGCGCGTGTTTGGTTTGCCACAAGATCGCTTCACTTGTTTGCATCACTCGTTCTGCGCCATCTAAACGAGTCACCGTTGAGTCGGTAGTGATATATCGAATATCAAGTTGATAAAGCAAATTGAGAGTCTCACTTCGCAGTCGTCCATCTTTCGCGTCTGCCTCCAGTGAGGTGATGACTTCATAAGCCAGCGTATGAATTTTATTGGGCGCATCTGGGATTTGACCCAACAATCCCGGTTGTCCGCTCCACATTGAGACGGAGAAGGCGTTGGTATAGCCGCCTCGTAGATCGTAAAGGCGCGATGTTTTGTCACCCGATTGCCTCAACGTGTTCCAGATCGGTTGCCGCCCCAAACGATCTCCGGAATAGGTGTCAGGGTATTTAATGTTGACCCAAAGTGATGTTGAAATTAAATCGGCGAGGACGATCAAGCCTATCGCAACTCCCACACGCTCATACACAAAGTCGCTGCCGATCACGGATTGTATCAAGCGAGAAACTTGATTTGCCCGGCTCCGCAACTGTTCGCCGACCAGATGAACTAATACGCCCGTTAAAGCCGAAGCAGGCGCGATGAGGATCATCAAATACAAACCCGGCGAGGTGCCGGTCACGTAAGCAAGACTTCCTAACGGTACTGTGTGGAAGATCGCGTCAAAGAGAGAAGGAAAGTAGGCGGGCGTAAATGTCATAAAGACGGCAATGGCAAATTGCAGGACGAGCGCGGCGCTTTTCCAGTAACGGCTGACAACGATAAAGAAAATCGCCAGCACCGCGAAACTTAAAATGGAGTTGCCGACATATCCGCCGAACCAATCGGAGTAATAACTGTCCTTGAAGATCAAAACATTTTCGAGTCTTACTACAGGCAACCCAAAAGTATTTCGATCTAGCATCCCGCCAATGGTTACGAGTGCTTGCTCGGCGAATGTTGGAACGATCTCATAGAGAGCAACGACGAGTCCGGCGAGATGAGCGGTCACGACAAAAATCACTCGCCGCAATCCAAGCGGAATATGTTTTGCTGTCCCATCAAAGAGACGAGTCACAACATAAATGCAGCCTAAAGCAATTGCCCACGCTGCATACAACTTGTGCGTCCATACCATTGCGCCAATGGTGAGAGCAAGCGCCGCCCAGAGTTTGTGTTTGTGGTGTTCGTCGGTTGAGAGTCGTTCTATCAGATACAGCTGCAACGGCAAAAGAGCAATAAAGGGTGAGACCGATAATTTGCCGACGATGAGAATTAAGTGATAGCGATAAAATGTTCCGCTCCACGCCAGCGAGGCGGCAGCCCCGGCGACTCGTGAGCCGGTTAATTGCCGCACGTACAAATACATGGGATAGGCCGAGGCGATATGCAATATCAAGAGAGTCACTTCGGCGGCATCTTCCACATCGCGCGCGAGAAAACTGATCCATGCTACGAGATAATAATAGGCGATGCTATAGAATTGCAAAAAGGGATGTCCGAAGTAAGCATAGTTTGACCAGAAGGCAAACCCGTTGCCATCCCGGATCGATTCGCGGATCGCCCACGGTGTGCCAATGTGCGCCATCGCATCGCCTGAACCGACGTTGCCAGGTTGAATCAAATAGCTCCCCAACAAAAACGCCGAGACGCCGACGAACATAAATAAGCGGATTCGATTCTCCAACGTCGCCCGCAGCCAACGTGATAATGAATGATCGATCCCCTCTAAAAATAACAAAGTGATGCCGCCAGCCGCTTCCAAAACGCGCAACGCCCAACGACCAGCGTACAATGCCTCAACCCAATCGGGGGCGGGGGGCCACGGCACGTACGAGACGGGCGGTGTGTAGCCGCGAATGATCCGCCAATACAACAAATCAAACGCAAAAAAAATCAACGTTGCCCAAACGATGATCTGCCCATACTGTGTTGCCCACTTCTTTGATGACTCAACCCAATTCTTAATCATTCTTCTTTCCGAAACTGCAAACAATAATGATGAAAAGTGTTGCTGACCCACGCGCTGTTTAAACCATACGGCGCGAGACGTTGATTGTCCTGCACCCAAATTTTTTCATCTTTGAGCGTGTAGGTTTTGCTTAATCGCCGCGCAATGTCCCACGCCAACGGATAAATTTTTCCGCCCTTCTTGACGTTCTTGACGATGATCGTCAGATAAGCTTTGTCTTTAAGTAATGGACGAAGTGATTCGTAAATGCGGCAGAGCTGTTCGACGAAAGACTCATAATCGGCGATGTTGCCCACATCACGCGCATCGTCGGAGTAAAACACATCCAAGCCCGCGCTCTGGCGTTTCTTCTGTGTCTCACTGCCGCGCATTCGCAACATATCCCAGTACGGCGGCGACGTGATCACGTAGTCAATTGACGGAAGATTCAAGTTGACTGCATTTGAAGCGTCGTCGTTGAAAATTTGCGGGCGATATTTTTTAGGGAGACGTTTGCCGCGCGACCCGATCTCCTCTTCGACGATCTCGCGAGCGATAGCCGCGTACTTGGAATTGAGCTCAATGCCGATGCTTCGGCGGCTTGATCGAAGTGCGGCGATCAACGTGCTGCCCGTGCCAACCATCGGGTCTAGCACCGTTTGATCTTTTTTGGTGAAGAAGCGGATGAACTCTTCGGCTAATGTTTCGGGGAATTTCGCCGGATGCTGCAGCACGCCTTTCTTGCGCGGCGGTGGGTTGTGGGTGAACCACGATTTTTGAAACTTGAGCCACTCGCGCGGTTCGAGGTCGTTGAGCCGATTGAGGGGCATAGAGGGATGGCGTAGAGCGAATTGCCAATTCGCTCTACGGTAACTTATACGCTTTCATTCCGTTGAACTTCACGGTGAAGTCGCGGGTGATGTTTGAACCAAGCCACAAACCGAATCGTCCGTTGGAGTAAGCCGAGTCGGTGGCAGTATCCACTTTTGTTTGGTTGACGAATAAGGTCATGGTCGAGCCTTTGGTTTGTACGCCTAATACATTGAATGCTCGTGAGCCGCGTGTGATGGCAGAGGACGTCGTCCAATCAATCAAAGGATTCGCCGCGCTTCCTCCAAAACGGAGCAAGCGATAACGACCATCGCAATCGAGTTGAAAGACGTAATAGTTCGCCACATCTTGAGCGCGGAAGATCAACCCATATTTATCCAGCGTGCCGCAGTTGCCCGGCGGGGTCGCGCCGACTTCGGCGTAGAAGTCATCACCCTGACGACCAATGATGCGCACCGAATACGAGCCGGAACTCTTTTGAGTATAAGTAAGAATGCCACCGGCGATGTTGACTATACTGTCGCCCGCGTCGCCGATTGCCCAAAGACCTTGCGACTCATAAGTTTCTTCAAAGATCAACGCGCCAACTTTTATCGCAGTGGGCGCTTCAGTCGCGGTGGCAGTGGGCGCAGTGGTCGAGGTAGGAGCAGAAGTAGAAGTGGGCGCGGCAGTTGTCGTAGAAATGTTTTGAGTCGGCGCCGCGCTTGGCAAAGTGGGCGCAGGTGTGGGCGGTAGTGTGGTGGGTTTGATGAGCGGGGTTTCGCTGGCAGGCATCACAACCGGCACGGGCGTGCTGGTCGGGCGATCTAACGGCACCACCGGAGTGGGGGCTAGTGCGGTCAGCGTGGCGGCGACCCCGACTTCGATCACGATGGGTCGAGGGCTGCAAGCGGCGATCAAAATCATTCCGGCAATAAGCAGGGCGCGTTTAACAAAATGCAAATACATAGAGACAAAAAAAGGACGATGGACAAACGCTTAGTCGGAAAGATTGATCCGTCTTTCGTCCACCGTCCTTTGTGCGAGAGTTAAGACTTATTTGATTTCGTACACTTCCACATCATCAAAGGTGACGGTCATGTTGGGGGTCAAGCGCGAAGCGGCGTATAAACCAATCGCGCCATCCGCAAATTGCTTATCCGTTACAGTGGTGAGGAATTTGTCGTTGACGTAGAGGCTCAAGTTATCGCCGGCGGCGCGTACGCCCAAGATGTTGCGTTGCCCTAATGGGTTAATGGAGTTGGATTTAGTGAAATCCACAAGCGTTTCAAACACGCCTTCCACGCGGCGGAGCAAACGGTACGTGCCGTCGCACGAGATGCCGAATAAATAAAAGTTCGCGTTGTTCTTGTAGCGGAAAATTAACCCGTAGTTGTCGAACGCTTTGCATTTGCCATCCGGGATGCGGGTGACAACGGTGGTATAGGTGTTGCCAAACTTTTGCCCGCCAAATGTCCATGTGATGTTGTCAACTTCTTTGGCAATAATAGTGAAGGCTTCGTTCTCAATTTTTGTTTTGCCGGTACTGGTCTCGGTTTCAAACCAATATTTGGCAATAGAGGCTAAGAATGTTTCGCGGAATACCGGGTTGGGGTTTGCGCCAGCAAGTGGGTCTTGCGCCGGAGCTGCGGTGGCGGGCGCGGCGGTGGGTTTAGCGGCAGTGGCGGCGCCACCTTGAGTGGGCGCGGTGGTCGGCTGCGCGGCAGGGGTCGCTTGCACTTGCACCGTCACTTGTACAGTGACGGGTACTTGCACTGTCATCGGTACAGGCACTTGTACCGTCACTTGTTGAGGCGGCTGCGCTTTCACGGTGGCGATCTGCGCGTTAACTGTTGCCACCTGATTCGATTGCGCGTTCACAGTTGCTTGCACTTCAGCGGAGGGACCACATGCCGTGACAAGCAGACCGAGTAAAGTCAAAAGTAGGGTAATACGTTTCATCATCTTTCTTCCTTTGTGTATGTGTGATGCGATGAGGTCTTGCCTCATCCTTCGTCACTCAATAGTAGCGTATCCTTGAGCGGCACACTGTTAATTTTGCGTATGCGCGGCGTAGTATATCATAAGCAAACTATATGTTTTATAATGCGGTCTATGCCGAGTGCCTCCACCAAACGCGCTCAACGTATCTACGAACTTTTACACAAGGGTTATGGCGAACCGACATGGCGCGCGCATCACCCCGCGCTCGACGAATTGGTTCTGACCATCCTTTCGCAAAACACGAATGACATTAATTCGGAACGCGCCTTTGGTTTGTTGCGCGCGGCACTGCCAACATGGGAAGCGGTGCGCGATGCGCCGACAAAAAAAGTGATCGAGGCGATTCGTCCGGCGGGTTTGGCGAATCAAAAAGGTCCGCGCATTCAAAATGTCCTGCGTCAGATCACAGAGGAGCGCGGCTCCCTCGATTTAGAATTTTTGCGCGACATGCCCGTAGAGGAATCTCGCGCGTGGTTAACCAAATTCAACGGAGTGGGACCCAAAACGGCGGCGATAGTTTTACTCTTCTCGCTCGGTGTCGCCGCCTTTCCAGTGGATACGCATGTCTATCGGGTCACCGGACGGCTCGGACTCCGCCCGGAAAAAATGTCGGTGGAAGAGGCGCACACTTATTTCGAATCACTCTTCGATCCCAAAACGTATTATGCGGCGCATCTCAACCTCATCCGTCATGGGCGCGAGGTGTGCCACGCCCGAAACCCGAAGTGTGACCAATGTATCTTGCGTCGGAACTGCGGGTATTATAAAAATGGATGAAGCAATGAACAATGAGACAATGAACAATGAACAACGATTCATAATTCACCCTTCATAATTCATAATTTCATTATGGCTCTCCCCGAAGATCGTCTCTCCGCGCTCTACGAAGTTTCTCAAGCCATTGGCTCGTCGCTCGATCTCGCCGAAGTTTTGAATCAAGTGATGGATGCCGTGATTCGACTCACCAAAGCCGATCGCGGCTTCATTATGCTCTTCAACGAAATGGGCGGGCTGGATGTGCGCGCCGCGCGCAACGTGGACAAAGAAACGATTGACGGGCAAGCGATGGAAGTGAGTCGCTCGGTGGTGCGCGAAGTGGCGAAGATCGGCAAAGGTGTTGTGACCACTAACGCTCAAAACGATCCGCGTTTTTCGTTGCAAGAGTCGGTCGTGCAATTTTCGCTTCGCTCGATCATGTCCGTGCCGCTCAAAGCGCGCGGCAAAACCATCGGCGTGTTGTATGTGGATAACAAAGCGCGCAGTGGGATGTTCGGCGAAGAAAGTTTAACCCTCCTCGAATCATTTGCCAACCAAGCCGCAGTCGCCATTGAGAACGCTCGCCTCTACACCCTCACCGATCAAGCCCTCGCTCAACGCATTGAAGAATTGGAGACTTTGCAAAACATAGATCGTGAACTCAACGCCAGTCTCGATTTCAACCACGTCATGTCGCTCGCCCTCGATTGGGCAAAACGAAACACCGGCGCAGAAGGTGGATGGATCGGGCTGGTAGATGTGGCGGCGAAGGAGATCAGAATCGCGGCGGGAGATGAAACGAACAAAACGATCTCGCTGGACGATAAACTGATCCGCTCCGCGCTCGCCGCCACTGAAGCGACGGCGATCACGGCAAATACAAACAGCCCCGTCGCCCGACTTTTTGCGCCCGTGCGCCGTGAGCGGCGACCTCTGGCTCTCATTGCATTAGAACGAAGCGGGAGCGACTTCCCTCCCGTGTCAGTTTCTTTCATGTCGCGCTTTGCCGATCACGCCGCCTTTGCCATTGAGAACGCGCGCTTATACGAAGCATTAAAAGTTGCGGATCGCAAACGCAACGAATTTGTCTCGCACGTCTCGCACGAATTGCGTTTGCCCATGACCTCAATTAAGGGGTATACCGACTTGCTCAAGAGCGGCGTCACCGGCACCGTCACCGATCAACAAAAACAATTTCTGCAAATCATCCGCACTAACGTAGATCGCATGAACGTGTTAGTGACCGATTTGTCGGATATTTCCAAGATCGAAGTCGGGCGGCTCAAGGTAGACATCGGCGCGGTAGATATAGCAGTGGTGGTCAACGAATGTGTGGACTCGTTGAAATTGCAGATCGAGGAGAAGAAACAGGCGATCAAAGTTAACCTTCCTGCTTTGCCGCCGGTTCGCACCGATAAGACTCGCTTGTCGCAAATACTGGTTAACTTGATCAGCAACGCCAGCAAGTACACACCGCCAGAAGGGGTGATCGCTATCACGGCAGAAGTCCGCGCCCCCTTTGTTCGTGTCTCTGTCGCCGACTCGGGTATCGGCATGAGTCCCGATGATCAACAAAAATTATTTTCGCAATTCTTCCGATCAGAAGATTCTAACGTGCGCGAACAACAAGGCTGGGGCTTGGGCTTGCACGTCACAAAGAAGTTGGTGGAATTTTTTGGTGGGGAGATTGGCGCGCAGAGTGAATTAGGCAAAGGCAGCACGTTCTGGTTCACCACGCCGATCTTTGAACAGAAATCGTAGAGACGTTGCAGTGCAACGTCTCTGCATAAAAACGTAGAGACGTTGCATGCAACGTCTCTACAAAGAGACATGGCAAAAGCAAAAAAACTTCCTCCCGGCAAACGACATCCATTGCGCGTTTATCAACGGCGCTTTGAGATGCTTCAACCCATCACATTTTTGATCCCGATCCTCTCCTACTTCTTGTGGTGGATCGCTCCCGACTACGGCGTGCTGGCTTCGGGGCGCGATTACTTGATTCTCGTCGTCATCATTGCCGTGATCATTTTCATTGGTTCGCTGATCGCCCCCGCATTTTGTTATGTCCAATGCTTCGCCGATTATTTGCTTATCGCCTCGCCGTTTTATCGCATGAACATTTCGTATTTACGACTCGGGCAAGTGTCGGCGGTGAATTTCGGAACTCAGTATCCGTTGAGTAAACAGAAAGAGCTCGAACAGCTGTTGCTCACACCGTTGTTCAAAGAGCAGCGTACGGGTGAACTGACCGTTGTCGGCGTCCCCGTGAAAAAATTTCCTCTGCCGATCCGTTGGCTCAAATTCTGGTTCAGCAGATTCATGTTTATGCCGCGCGATCCCGGATTCCTATTTATGACGCCCGATTGGATGGGCTTGAGCCGCGAGATCGAAGTCTATCGTCACGATTATCTGGAACGTCGTCGCCGCAAAGAAGAGATGAAACTTTCACCGGCGAGTCAAATTTTGGCGAAGGAGGATATGGAAGATGGATAAACTCACTTGGTATGGTCACGGCGCAGTGGGTCTGGAACTTGGCGGACATCAGGTGTTGGTTGACCCCTTCCTCGGCGGCAACCCCGCCGCCTCCATCACGCCCGACAAAGTCCCGGCGAATTTTATTTTGATCTCGCACGGTCATGGTGATCATGTCGGCGACGCGATTGCAATTGCTAAACGGACGAGGGCGACGATCATTTCGAATTTTGAAATCGCTAATTGGTGTCAAGCGCAGGGGGCGCCGACGACTCACGCCCAACACTTGGGAGGCGGCTTCAAGCATCCATTTGGTTACGTCAAGCTCACGCTCGCGCTGCATGGCTCGGCTCTGCCCGATGGATCGTACGGCGGCAACCCCTGTGGGTTTTTAATCACGACTCCGCGCAACAAAATTTATTTGGCGTGCGACACCGGTTTGTTCGGCGACATGCAGTTGATCGGCGACGAAGTGGTTGACGTTGCCACCTTGCCCATCGGCGATAACTTTACGATGGGTCCCGCCGATGCGCTGCGTGCCGTGAAATTGATCCGCCCGACTCACGTCATCCCTCTTCACTACAGCACATGGGATTTGATCAAGCAAGACGCCAACGCTTGGGCGAAAGATGTAGAAGCGCAGACGAAGACCAAAGCGCA
>CAKKQG010000126.1:23198-24262 GCA_919901875.1 Anaerolineales bacterium | reverse complement strand
CTGATCATCAACGGCGTGGACTCTTCTGGCAAAGAACGCACGATGACATTTGTATTTCAGTCGGTGACGGTGGACGCTAAAAAGTAAGGGCGACCCTTGCGGTTGCCCGTCATGCAAAGACTTCGGAAGTCTGGAGTGCAAACAGGCATTATGGAAGACCTAAGCGGGAAACAACTCGGCATCTATCGCATTGTTGCGCCGCAGGGCGAGGGCGGCATGGCGGCGGTCTACAAAGCGTATCAGCCCGGCATGGATCGTTACGTGGCGTTGAAAATTTTGCCACGCCACTTCGCCAGCGATCCGCAATTTGTTGCGCGCTTCAAACAAGAAGCGCAAGTCCTCGCCAAACTGCAACATCCACACATCCTCCCCGTCTTTGATTTTGGCGAAGCCGAAGGCTACACCTACATCGTCATGCCGTTCATCGAAAGCGGCACCTTGATCGATCTGTTGAAAGGTCAGCCTCTCCCTCTCAAGCAAATTCGCCGCGTCGTTTCGCAATTGGGCGACGCTCTCGATTATGCTCACTCGCGCGGTCTGGTGCATCGCGACGTGAAACCGAGCAACGTGTTATTAGATGAGCGCGGCAACTGTCTACTCACCGATTTTGGTTTGGCGAAGATTGTCGAAGGCAGCATGAATCTCACCACATCGGGCGCGGTGCTTGACACACCAGCCTACATGTCGCCCGAGCAAGGTTTGGGGCAAACGCCGGATGGTCGAAGCGATATTTATTCGCTTGGCGTGATTCTGTATGAGATGGCGACCGGGCGCGCGCCCTTCAAAGCCGAAACCCCGATGGCGGTGATGATCAAACACATTCACGATCCACTACCCATGCCGTCAACGATTAATCCAAAGTTGCTCGACTCGGTGGAGCGCGTGATCTTAAAGGCGATGGCTAAAGAACCTGCTGATCGATATGCGACTGCGGTTGAAATGGTTCAAGCGATTCAAGGAGCGATCTTTGAGACGATGGAAGAGGCAGCCATACTCGGTGACGCCGTCACTCCAGTGGCGGCATCCACTCAAACTATCGCCTCTCCAGCGCGCTCCATGCGATC
>CAKKQG010000126.1:19992-23098 GCA_919901875.1 Anaerolineales bacterium | reverse complement strand
CTAGTGGATGGGGAATTTTAATCGGTCCTGCGGTTGGCGGTTTTCTCACTTCGCAGCTTCTATGCCGCGCCGAACGCGCCATGACGCGCTGGCAGATGTTGTGGATCACGCTCGGTTGGGTGTTGAGCTGGTTTATCACGGCGTTGATGATCGCCGCAGGCGTGGCGGCGAGTCAATTCATTGGCGGCGTGATGGTGTTGTGCGCTCTCCCGCTCGGCGGCGGGCTTGGCAGTTGGATTATGTTCCATCAACTTTTTAGCGCGCGGCGGCGGACGGCGTGAGCCTGTCGAATCCAAATTATTTTTTGATCAACGTTGCATACATCTCGTCCCACTCTAACCATGCAAGATCAAAATCTCCGCGTGGAACTTGAATGGGGGCATGATCGAGATCAGGATCGTTGATATAAATAAAATCGTCATCTAACCCTGCAACAACAACTGCGTGACTCTTATCTTCTGTCCAATAAGGCAATTCCCCAGTCATAACAAAAGCAATACAGGGGCGATTATTTGAGAGGTGTTCGTAAAGTTCGTCAAACGTGCCGCGTTTGTAGACAACCGTCAGTTTGAGCGATTCTAATTTGCTTAACTGGGACGAAATTGTGCCGAAAGGTTGCGTGCCCAACAGTTTCAAAATTCGTTGATACTTAACATCAACATCCAAATATTCTAAAACCATCGCCGCGCAAACTGCAACACATTCACCATCGCTGGATTGCTGAAGATGAGGAACTTTCAGCTGGACTGGATTCATGCCTCACCATCTTTTAGGCGTGAAAATTTAGATATGGGAGCAGGAGGAATGTGTTTGGGGATATATTCATCAGAGATCGATTCGCGTTGGCGGGGTTTGTAGGGAGGAACACGATCCTTGACTTCCTTTTCATAATAGTCTTCCAACGTTTTTTTAACGCCCTCGGGGTCTACAATTTCACCGGTTGAAGCATCCACATTTGCCGATCCTAAATCGCAGAACCGCCCGGTGTGGGAAAAACTTATGTAGATCGGCACGCGCCACAAAGTTTTCTCGCCAATCATAAGGATAGGTGTGTCGGCGTCTAACAACATCCCCACATGATCGCGCAGCCACCAGCGCACTTTCTTTTGCGCCTCCTCCGCGCTGATCACAATGTCGAAGGATAGATTCAGTTCTACGTGACCCGTCTTTGGCAAAGTGTAGTTATCGAGAATGATTGTCATGGCGCACCTCTGGGGATCATTATACCGTTGACTGTCAACGCTTCCTGTCAACGCTTCCTTGACACATTCCTTCGTTTGTAGATAATTCGTCTCAATCAAATAGTAAAGCAAGATGACATCTTGCTCAACAAACGCGACGACGGAGAAAAGTAAATCAGTAGAAGCGCGCAGAGAGAAAAGACCTTTGGCTGTGAGTCTTTTCCGCAGAATCTGATCGAAGTTCTCTCCCGAGCGGTGTGGGTGAATGGATAACCCAGACCGACGCGGTTTCCAAAACCGCGTCGGTCTAGCTAGTAGCCCTCAACGGAAGTTCCCCGTTACCCGAACAGCAGATGATGGTCTGCATAAAGTGGATCTCACACGAGATCAAGTTGGGTGGTACCGCGAGAGTCACACGACTCCCGTCCCGAAGATGTTTTGGGATTGGGAGTCTGTTTTTTTAAATTATGAATTAGGAATTATGAAGGATGAAAGAGATAAAACTTCAAACTCCAAAAAACCAAACTTCAAAAGATTCCAAATTCCAAATTTGAAGTTTGATGTTTGAGTTTTAAATTTTGCTTTTTACTTCATCCTTTGCAGGAGGTTTTATGATCGAACAGTTGAATCAATTTGAAGGAGAGTCGTTGGCGAAATTAAATGCGCTCAACGATTCCGAATCGCTCAAGGCGTGGAAGGGCGAGGTGTTTGGCAAAACAAGTTTGCTCTCGACGGCGTTGGGCGAACTGGGCAAGTTGCCAAAAGAAGAACGCCCGCTCGTCGGCAAACGAGTCAACGAGATCAAACAGAAGTTGACGGCGGCGTTTGAGGAAAAAGACTACGCGGCAAAGGCGGCAGACCTTGAGAAGGAACTTCGATCCGAGCCGTACGATGTCACGCTGCCGGGTCGCCCTGTCACACGCGGACGTTTGCATCTCATCAGCCAAACGGTGCGCGAGATTTGTGACGTGTGGGCAGAGATGGGCTTTCAAGTGTATCGCTCGCGCGAAGTGGAGACGGACGAATACAACTTTGAGTTGCTCAATATCCCCAAGCATCATCCGGCGCGCGATATGCAGGACACGTTTTACACCACTGTGCCTGATGTGATTCTTCGCACCCACACTTCGCCCGGACAGATTCATGCCATGCGCGAATACTATCCCGATCCGATCCGCGTGGTGCTGCCCGGTATGGTCTATCGTTATGAGCAGATCACCGCGCGCTCCGATATTCAATTTGATCAGATCGAAGGTCTCGCCGTCGGTAAAGGGATTCGCATGAGCGACCTCAAAGGCACGCTGACCGATTTCGCGCGGCGCATCTTCGGCAAGGGGGTGCGGACTCGGTTTCGATCCGATCACTTCCCCTTCACCGAGCCGAGCGCGGAAATGGATATTGAATGTTTTGTGTGTGGCGGCAAAGGGTGCGCGGTGTGCAAGCGCAGCGGCTGGTTAGAGATTCTCGGCTGCGGCATGGTGCATCCCATTGTGTTGAAGAACGGCGGCTACGATCCCAAAGTGTTTTCCGGTTTTGCTTTTGGCATGGGACCCGGACGTATCGCTATGTTGAAATACAAGATCGAGGACATACGATATTTTTGGGGGAATGATTTGCGGTTCTTGAGTCAATTCTAAAGAGCGATGAGCAATGAGTAATGAGCGATGAGCAAAGGACGTTTAGCTCGTTGCTCACTGCTCAAGGCTCATGGCTAATACGGAGTTTGCCATGAAGATACCTCTTAGTTGGTTAAAAGATTTCGTCAAAATTACTCTCTCGCCCGAAGAGATCGCGCGCAAGTTGACGTTTGGCGGTCTGGAGGTTGAAGAGATCGAATATATTGGCGCGGCGATGCCTGCACCGTCAAAGGACGGCAAGCAAGAATTTAAAGTGAGCGGCTTCAGTTGGGATCGAGAGAAGATCGT
>CAKKQG010000126.1:16799-19892 GCA_919901875.1 Anaerolineales bacterium | reverse complement strand
GTGATCTTCACGGTGAAGATCAACCCGAACATGGCGCGCAATGCCAATGTATACGGCATCGCGCGCGAGATCGCCGCGCTTACCGGGCAAAAGCTGAAGCCGATGTCGTTTGACGTGATTCAAAATGGCGCAACGCTTAAAGGGAATCTCAACATTGAGATCAAAGAATCGGAATTGAATCCGCGCTTCACGGCGATGTTGATCCGCGAGGTGAAGATCGAGCCGTCGCCGTATTGGATGCAGAGGCGATTACGACTGGCGGGCATGAGACCGATCAACAATATCGTGGACATCACAAATTATGTGATGCTCGAAACGGGTCAGCCGCTTCATGCCTTTGATTACGATGTGTTGGTGAAACGCGCCAATGGAAAGACTCCGACGATCATCACGCGCTTGCCGAAGAAAGATGAGCGATTGTTGACTCTCGACAACGTGGATCGCAAACTCGATCCGTTCACGATCTTGGTGACGGACACGGCGGGCGCACTCTCCATCGGCGGCGTGATGGGCGGCGGCGAGAGTGAAGTGTCGAAGGAATCGAAAAACATTTTGCTCGAAGCGGCGGCGTGGAACTTCATCAACATTCGCCGCACGGTGAAAGCGCAATCACTCGAATCGTCGCAAGCGGGTTATCGTTTCGGTCGCGGCGTACATCCGGCAATGGCAGGACGCGGATGCAAACGCGCGGCGGAGATGATGCGGACTCTGGCGAAAGGAACCGTTGCCAAAGGTTTCGTGGATGTGTATCCGCGCAAACCGAAAACGATCAAAGTGGATATTGGCGAAGCGGATGTGGAACGGTTGTTGGGGATTCGGATTACGTTGAGGCGCATCGTGAAAATTCTGGAGTCGCTGGAGTTCATGTGCGAACCGATCCGCAACAAACGCGAAGCGCAAGTGCGTGTGACCATTCCCGATCATCGGATGGATGTTGGCGAAGGCGTGATCGGTCAGGCTGATCTGATTGAGGATATTGCCCGCGTCTACGGTTACGAAAATATCCCGGAGACGCAGATCACCGATACCACGCCGCCGCAGCGCACGAACATCGAACTCGAAGTTGAGAATCGCGCTAAAGATATTTTGGTCAGCGTCGGCTTGCAAGAGATCGTTTCGTATCGGTTGACGACTCCGGAGCGTGAAGCGATGTTGAAGGTGAAAGATGATCGTGGTTACGTGACACTGCAAAACCCGATTGCTTCGGATCGCACGGTGATGCGACATTCGGTGTTGTCGTCTGTGTTTGAATCGGTGGCGAGCAATTTGCGTTTTACAGATCGCGTGGCGATCTTTGAAGTGGGCAAGGTATACATGCCGCGCGAAAAAAATCCATTGCCCGACGAGCCACGACGCATTGCGATTGCGCTGACGGGCCCGCGCGATCCAGATGGTTGGCAGCAGGCGGATCGATCTGCGATGGATTTTTATGATCTCAAAGGTGTGGTGCTGGCGTTAGCCGAGGGTTTGCATCTGCCGAATGTGAATGTATCGCCGATTGAACATCCCACGTTTAGACCGGGTCGCACGGCGCAGCTTTCTGTCAACGGTGACGCCGTCGGTGTGTTTGGCGAAGTGCATCCGCTAGTGAGTCAAGGATTCTTAAAGGCTGGCGGTTACACAGGTGAGGCGGCGCCACTCTTGGCGGCTGATCTCGATCTTGAAATGATCACGGCGCGCGTGCCGTTTGGTCATCCGAGCTTGAGTATCTCGCGCTTCCCGCCTGTTGTTGAGGACATCGCGTTGATCGTGGACGAGTCGGTGGCGGCGGCGCAGGTGCAAGCGCTGATTTTAGAAACAGGTGGCGCGGTGTTGGCGAGCGTGAATCTATTTGATCTGTATCGCGGTGATCAAATTGGATCGGGCAGGAAGAGTCTGGCGTATCGCTTGACGTATCAAATGGAAGATCGCACACTGACCGACACCGAAGTGGCGAAGGTGCGCGAGAGAATTGTGAAACGGGCGAGGGAGGCGTTGGGCGCGGTGTTGAGGGGGTGACATTAGGGCGACCGCAAGGGTCGCCCTTACACTTCAGCTGTGACGTGCTCGGCGCGTTCCATGGCGGTGGCGGCGAGCTGTGCGATGACGGCGAGCAAGGCGAGATCAGTAGGCGTGAATTCTTTGTTGTTGTTTTTGTTAAGAGCTGTGATGACTCCTAGCACACGATTCGATGTGGCGATGGGAACGCACATCATGGTGTGAGTCTCGAAGTGAAAGAGGTTGTCTACGGTTGAGGAAAAACGCGGATCGAGTCGGGCGTTGGGGATGATGACCGATTCGAAATGTTGAGCGACCCAACCGGCGATGCCGGTGCCTTGTGGCAAACGATAATTGACTAACGACTCGCGGGCACTGCCGTGAACAACGGTGAAGACGAGTTCGCGTGTGTCTTCGTCAATGAGGATGAGCGACCCGCCTGTTGCGTTAATGGCTTTGAGGGCCGATTCGAGGATGCGATCTAACAAGCCGAGTATGTTTGTCTTTGAAGTGATTGAGGTGGAAATGTCTTGCAAAACGATCATGGCGTCTAACACCTGGCGCAGCGTTTCAATTTCCTCACGCAGGTCGTGATTCTCTTCCGTGAGGCGGGCGTTTTCAAGTTGCAGAAAGCGGATTGGTTCGCGCAGATCGGATGCCATAGTTTTTCTCACTTCAGCTTTGGTGTTAGGATTGTAGCATCAAGCCTAGAGGAGTCAAACTCAAAATTGTGAAGATCTATTTTTCTTGTTCAATTACGGGCGGACGAACTGATCAGCCGATGTATAGCGCGATGGTGGACTGGATGTTGGCGCGTGGGCATAATGTTTTAACTGCACATATTGCCAGACCAGAAGTGATGGCGGCGGAAGCCATCGTGGATGCCGTTGCTGTTTTTCAACGTGATATGAAATGGATTGACGAAGCCGATGTCGTCGTGGCTGAAGTCAGCACACCGTCACACGGCGTTGGGTATGAGATCGCTTATGCCGTGACGAAGAACAAACCCGTGTTGTGTTTGGCGCGCGAAGGCGTGAAGGTGAGCAAGATGATCACGGGGAATGATCGGGTGAGGTTTGAAAGGTATCGAGATGAGAATGACGCTATAAAGATGAT
>CAKKQG010000126.1:13257-16699 GCA_919901875.1 Anaerolineales bacterium | reverse complement strand
TATTCTCTAAAAATTCTCACTCTTCGATACGGCTCGCGCCCGTACGAGTGTGAGACCAACTGCGCCTCGCGCGCCATCTCGTGTTGCCGCCGACGGATCGCCGCCGCGCGCGGCGAAAGGTCCATGCTGCTCGCTTCGCCATTCCGCAGCAGATCAATCGCCGATTTTGTTTCGCGCAACGCCTCATCCACCACATCGCCGCTCGTCGGTTCTTCAGCGTTGATCTGAAACATGTCGGCCAAAAAATTTTCCATTTGCGTCACGGTGTTCGAACGCAACACATAAACCGGAACGCCGCGCTCTTCGGCGTCGGAGATCGGGCGTTGATGACGACGATAATACGTCTTGAGTGTTACCAATGCCTGCGCCTCGTCGAGATCGTCCACCATGTTCAACGGCAAACGCAAACGCTTCGCCGCTTGCTCAAGTTTTTGATGCGTCAATCCGTAAGCGTAGATATTGATCGTGCTGAGGTTGCGCGACTCGGTTGACGAAGCGGATGACGGTGACACCGTCGCTTGGCGTGAGGCGGATGGATCGAAGGGCATCCGATCACCGCCGCGTGACCGATCCGCGCCACGACCATTTCCACTCTTCAACGGCGTCATCATCGCGGGCGCCGTCTCGATCTTCACCTCACCGTTCTCGTCTGTGTAACGCAATTCGGTCGGCAACGGGCGACCACGCAAGATGCTGTCCACTGCGGCGGCGACATCATTATGAATTGCCAACTTATCGCGCTCACGAATTTCGATCAGCACATTGAACGTTGGCGGCGCGCGTCGTTCCAAAACGGTTTTTTGCGTGCCGCGTCGTCGCGCTTCTTCGTCAGAGAGAGTCACCGATTCGATCCCGCCGACGAGATCAGCCAGAGTCGGGTTAAGCAAAATGTTGTCGAGCGTGTTGCCGTGTGCCGTTCCAATTAACTGCACACCGCGTTCAGCGATGGTGCGCGCGGCGGCGGCTTCCAGCTCGCGCCCAATCTCGTCAATGACGATCACTTCGGGGTTGTGATTCTCCACCGCCTCGATCATCACTTCGTGCTGCAACGATGGTTGCGCCACCTGCATTCGGCGGGCGCGACCCACCGCCGGATGCGCCACATCACCATCGCCGCCGATCTCGTTAGAGGTGTCCACGACGATGACTCGTTTTTTTTCGGCGAGAATGCGCGCCGCTTCGCGCAGAATTGTGGTCTTGCCAATGCCGGGCTTTCCAAGCAATAAAATACTTTTACCGCTCTCGATTAAATCTTTGATGATGTCGGTGGTGCCGTACACGGCGCGACCCACGCGGCAGGTTAAACCCACCACATGCCCACGCCGATTTTTGATCCCTGAAATGCGGTGCAGAGTGCGCTCGATGCCGGCGCGGTTATCCGCGTCGAAATCGCCGATGCGCTCGACGACGAGTTTAAGATCGTCGTGCGTGATCTCGCTATTGGTGAGAGTCACTTCGCCGTCAAGGTAACGCGCCGTTGGCACGCGCCCCAGATCGAGGATGACTTCGAGCAGTTCGTCGGTTCGGTTGGCTTGGGTCAGGGCTGCGCCGATGGTGGGCGGCAGCACTTTGATCAGGTCGTTGATGTTGTCAGTGATTCGTTTTTGCATTTTAGATTTATTAGGGGATGAAGAGTCGCCCCACGCCGCGATGGTTGTCAATGTCAATTACAATTTCAACTAAGCGGTCGGCGCACCTTTCGCGGTAAAGCCGTTCTTCTAATCGTTCGACTTTGCCGACAGTGAGAACTGGCAAAGATGAAGGAGAGTTTTCTTCGCGAATAGTTTGTTCAAGCGAGTCTTTCCCCTTCATTTTGCGGTTGCCTGTAAGCAAAATAAAATTATGTTGCTGCGCAAAACGCCAGACTTCTCGATCTGTGCTTTCGTTAGGTAAGCTCACGTCAGAAAATTTAAGTAGTTTGATTGGGAGTATCTCGAGCCATCCCCTGTCTTCCAACGTCATCCAAAGCAAGACGGCTTGCCCTTCCAAATTATGATCCGCCAAAGTATTCATGGCTACGCCTTATACTTTTCTCGATGCTCTTTTAGTTTTTTGTATATTTCTGCGTATTCAGGTTTTGGCGGCATAGCGGCAACTTTGGCTAAGTGTTCCCGATTGCGTTCTTCCCAATATATTCGATTCTCTTCGGCTTGTTTGAGGACGAGTTGGTATTCGGTCTCTACTTCGGCCCGATATTCTTCAATGTAGTCAAGCGCGTCGTTGTTTTTTTCGTCCGTCAGATTAAAAAAGTCTTTAATATATTCTGGCGGGTAGTTTGCAATTACCAAATCCATGATCGAATAGAGCGTCAAGCGTGAGCCATCAATGGTCAGTCCGCTATCCGTGCGGATGATGTGCGGATAACGCGGTTCGCCTTGCGCTTCGCGGGCATCGCGCCGTAGTTTGATCAACTTTACTTTGATCTGGCGAATTTCCGCTTCCAGTTGAGCGAGCTGTTGCGTGAGTTCTTGGACAGATAAAGAGTTTTCCATAGTCATCCTACTTCCAGTTTTGATTTTATCATGTGCGTTGTGACTCGCGTGCCGGGGATCGCCGGGAGGGGTTTAAATTCCGGTTCGCCGATGCGCACGGCGAGACGTTTAACCATGACGGCTTGATCGCCAAACGTTTCAAACGTGAGATCGGTCAGCGGCGCGCGCAGCCAATCTTGATGCGAGCGGGCGCAGACATATACCGGAACCGATTCGCGATCGGCGAAGCGCGACATGAGGTCGCTCAACAATTCCGCGCTGTAATCAAAACTGCTTGGATGCAGATAAGGTTGAATCCAAATCCCGAGCGGCCCCCGACTCACGTCGAAGAACGCCGTGACTTCACCATTCTCCTCAAACACAAACCCGTGACCGAAGTGCGCTGGCGGCGGCTCCACTTGTTGGATCAAACGTGGTGTGACGTTGGTATACAGCGTTTGAATGTTGATCGAGTCGCTGCTCTGTTGCGGGCGCAGCAAAGGGCGCAGGGTTGCCGAATCAGGTCGGTGCGAACTGGCGCGTTTCCAAATCGTTTGACGCGTGTAAATGGCAAAGCCCATTTTACGCATTGCTTCAAATTCCGCGCTGTGTTCATCTACTTCGGCGATCAAGTTGTGCGCGCCGCGTGAAGCGGCTTCGGCGATCAAACGCTCTAACAGTTTTTCCCATTCGTTGTCTTCGGAATGCCTTGGAGCGAGAAAAATTAATCGGGCGTGGGCCTCGCTACCGCGAAGGCGAATCTGCCCGAAGCCGACGCACTGGCGATCATCTTCTTTGCGTAGCACGAATGTAGGCGAACTGACGCCGGGGGCGAGAAAAGAAAGGACAGCCGATTGGAGAGGATGCGCGCCGCGTGTGAGCGCAACTTCCGAGTCGAAGCACACGCCGCGTTCCGCGAGTCGGCGCACTAAATTGAAATCGCGCCAATCAAAAGGTCGTATCATATTTTT
>CAKKQG010000126.1:5413-13157 GCA_919901875.1 Anaerolineales bacterium | reverse complement strand
AGTTCCATAAAGTATTCATGGAATCGTCCATCGCTGGTTAATTCTGGATGGAACGATGTCGCCAACAACTTCCCTTGTTGAGCCGCCACAACCGCGCCGCTTTCCACCGTCGCCAAAACTTCGACTCCGTTGCCCACACTTTCGATCAACGGCGCGCGAATGAAAACGGCGTGGAAAGGTCGGGCGCGCCCATTGCCATGCCGCGCTAACACCGGAATATCTAAATCCACTTCAAAGCTTTCCACTTGTCGCCCGAAGGCGTTGCGTTGCACGCTGATGTCCATCAACTTGAGCAACGGTTGATCGCGCCGCGCGTCTTTAGAGAGAAAGATCGCTCCGGCGCATGTCCCCCAGATCGCTTTTGTCTTGCCAAATTCGCGCAAGGGTTCGATCAAGTTGAATTGTGTTGCAAGCTTTCCTATGGTCGTTGATTCGCCGCCGGGAATGATCAAGCCGTCGAGTCCATTAAGATCGCGGGGCAACCTTACTTCAATTGTACTCGCGCCGAGTCGTTTGAGGACTTGCGCGTGTTCATGAAAATCGCCTTGTAAGGCGAGAACGCCGATATTCATTTCTTGCTTCTAACGAGTCTCAGAAGGTAATGTTGCTTTGTGAGCGCGGTTGATTAAACCTAGGATCGCGTCCTTCAAAAGAGTGACCTCAGCCAGATCGCCACAGCGCCAAGCAATTCCGTCTTGATCTGGCGTTGCCGTTAACAACTCGCGTGGTTGATATTCTTCTTGAATACTTGCCAACACTCGACCCTCATCAATACTGATCTTGTGATCGCGCGCAAAGGCTTCGCCTCTTCCTTGAATCAAACCAATGTTCATCACGGCATCAAACCACCACGGTGTATCTGAAGCAATGTCCATGATGCCAAATGCTTCAACGGGATCAAGGTCGGGGTCTGGCACCAAAATTGCCGCGCAGTAGGCGGCGTCACCCATCGTCGTGCGCCGCCACCATTTGAGTCCGTGCGGTTGATCCAACAATTCCCATTCGTAATCGCCCGGGTCGGCGCCGAATCTTCCGGCGAGATGCACTGCTTCAAAGTGCGGGATGTAGGCGCGGGTGCGTAACCACAACGCGCGCGGCACGATCATCTGCAATTGCGACTCGGGCATTTGCGGCGCGGTTTTGTAAACGTAATTGGGTGGCGCAAGATTGATGAGAGCGCGGGTCATGGCACGTCTTTAGACTTCCGAAATTTTTAAAATTTCGGAAGTCTGATTTTTACCACCCTCGCCCGGCTAACAACTCGGTGCTAGGGATGTCGTGAACTTGTCGCCCGACCATTGGCTCGCCCAGATTTCGACTCACTTCGGCGATGATCTGTGGATCGCGATAATGCGTTGTGGCTTCGACGATTGCCTTGGCGCGTTTTGCCGGATCACCCGATTTAAAAATTCCCGAACCGACGAACACGCCGTCAACTCCGATCTGCATCATCAACGCCGCGTCGGCGGGAGTGGCAATGCCGCCCGCCGCAAAGTTGACGACGGGCATGCGCCCGAGTTCTTTTGTTTCTTTCACGAGTTCGTATGGCGCGCCGATCTCTTTGGCGAAAGTGAACAGTTCTTCATCAACCATCGTTTGCAGTTTGCGAATCTCACCCAACACAGATCGCGCGTGGCGCACCGCCTCGACCACATCACCAGTTCCGGCTTCACCTTTGGTGCGGATCATCGCCGCGCCTTCAGCGAGACGGCGCAAGGCTTCACCCAAATTGCGGCAGCCGCACACGAACGGAACTTTGAAGTCGTGCTTGTTGACATGATTCGCTTCGTCGGCAGGAGTCAACACTTCTGATTCGTCAATGTAATCAATACCGAGCGCTTCTAACACTTGCGCTTCAACGAAGTGACCGATGCGGCACTTCGCCATCACCGGGATCGAGACGGTGTCCATGATCTTGAGAATGATCTCCGGATCACTCATGCGCGCAACGCCGCCCGAAGCACGGATGTCTGCCGGCACACGCTCCAACGCCATCACCGCACACGCCCCGGCATCTTCGGCGATCCGCGCGTGTTCCGGTGTCACCACATCCATAATCACGCCGCCCTTCAACATTTGGGCCAGACCGCGTTTGACCGCGATTGTTCCTGTTTGCTTTTCCATTTTACTACCTCCAGAAAAATTCTTATTCGATTTTACCACTGTTCGGGCTGAATCAAATCGGCGACCAACGCCTGGCTGACCCTTCGGTCAGCAAGTAATACAATCAATACAATACATACAATCCAAACACCTACCGTCAATTTCCTCCTAACAATAATCCGAGTGTCCCGCCTGCCGCGATAAGCCACATCGAGTCGATCTTGAATCGAATCAGGATGATGAAGGCGGCGAGGCATACGATGATAGTGATTGGATCGATCATCGCCGAACGCCCAAGCGAGATCAACGTTGCGCCGATCAACCCAACCACCGCCGCGTTGACTCCTTTGATAAACGCCGATGCTGCCGGCGAATTGCGTAAGCGGTTGATGAAGAATCCACTGGCGACGACGAAGATGAACGAAGGGAAGAAGATGGCGACGGTTGCCACGATGGCGCCCGGCGTCCCCTGAATCAAATAGCCCACGAAGGTCGCCGTCGTCAATACTGGTCCGGGCGTGAACTGTCCAACGGCAATTGCGTCAAATAGTTGCTTGGGTGTGAGCCAGCTATTGTTAATCACTACTTCTTGTTCAAGATATGCGACCAGTAAATAACCGCTCCCGAACAGAGTCGCGCCGATTCTCAGAAAGACGACGGCGATCTGTGGCAATGTAGCCAAGTTTGTCACTTGTGCTAGCGTGGACGGCAAGCCGATGAGTAACACCGTTCCTTTATCCAACGTTGCACGGGAAACGATAAGCATCGCCAGCCCGGCGCCGATTAAGATGATGAGTTGATCTACGATTCCCCATACGCCTAAACCAAAGGCGAGTGCGCCTAGAGTGAAAAGCGTTTTGGTTTTGAGTGACGTTTGCCCAAAGCGGATCGTCGCCACCGCGATGATGGCGACGATCACCGGTTTCAGCCCATAAAGAAATGCGCTGGCTTGCGGTGTTGAGCCGTAAGAGGCGTAACCCATCGCTAAGGCTAACACGATGAGAAAGGCCGGTAAGATAAAACAAGAACCTGCTATCACTGCGCCCCATCCCCCCGCGCGCAGCAAGCCGATGTGGATCGCCATTTCGGTTGAGTTCGGTCCGGGGATTAAATTGACCGCCCCCAACAAATCCATGAACTGATCGCGCGTTAACCAGACTCGTTTTCGCACCACCTCATCTTCCATCATGGCAATATGGGCGGCAGGTCCGCCAAAGCCGATAATGCCCAGTTTAAGAAAAAGTTGAGCCAGTTCGATTAAACGAGAGCGTCGATTCACAATGGCGGCGATCATACTCCCATCGGTTGAATTTCCCAGTGTAAGACATCACGCTTGACGGCGCAGTATTGCGCCATACAATAGCGATAGGAGATTTTTATGCTTATCCGCCTCAACCCTCGCCGCCGCGAATCCATTTATCTTCAAATTGTCTCGCAAATCAAACACCTCGTCGCGGGTGGTCGCCTCCAAATCGGCGAGCGACTCCCCACCGTGCGCCAGCTTGCTACCGATTTGCATCTCAACCCTAATACTGTTGCCCGTGCCTATAACCAGCTTATTGAGGAAGGCCTGATTGCCGCGCAGCAAGGGCGCGGCACGTATGTCTACCAAATGCCGCCTTCGTCTGAGAATCGAAAAAGCCGCCGCGAGCGGGTCATCCTCGAAGTGGACGAACTTCTACGTGATGCCGAGCAGATCGGCTGTGAGGTGGACGAACTGGAAAAAATCTGGCGTGAGCGTTTCGCCGTCTGGCGTAAAGCCCGCGCCCAACGTTAGCCGTTTCACATGAAACCCACCGTTTTTGATCTCTGCCTTTCGATCAGGTGATGCCGCCTCACCTGCGCCGTCGTCTACTTAACGGAAACCGCGTCACCTGTGATGGCGTTGTGATCAAAATGGGCATTACGCGGTAACAGGTAATCCGATTTTTTCGAGTCGCGCCTCAATGATCAAAAAATTTGTTGTATACTGCGCGCACCGATTCCTTGAGGAGAAAAAATGAAAGTCACTTGCTTACAAGAAAATCTCGCTAAAGGTTTGAGCATTGTCAGCCGCGCTGTTGCCTCGCGCAGCACCTTACCCGTATTAGCCAACGTGTTGATCGCAACTGATCAATCGCGTTTGCGACTCGCCGCGACTAACTTGGAACTTGGCATCACTTGTTGGATCGGGGCGAAGGTCGAAGAAGAGGGTTCGACCACTGTCCCCGCAAAAACTTTTATTGATCTCGTCAATACGTTGCCGCAAGGCACGATGGATATGGGGCTCAACGTGCGCACGCAAACGCTCAATGTGCGCGGCGGCGCATTTGTCAACGACATCAAGTGCATTGACGCGCAAGAGTTCCCGATCATCCCCCCGGCGGATCTTTCGCAGGGGATTAGTTTAAATGTCGTGGACTTGCGCGAGATGATCGAGCATGTGATCTTTGCCGCCGCCACCGATGACGCCCGCCCGATTCTCACCGGCGTGTTAGTTAAAGTGGAAGGCGAGAAATTAACTTTCGCCGCCACCGATGGTTTCCGACTCTCGGTGCGCACGGCGAGTCTCTCCACGCCTGCCCGCGAGAACGTCACGGCGATCATTCCAGCGCGGGCATTAGCCGAGTTGGCGCGTGCCTTGGGTGATGAATCCGAAGGACTGGTGATGGTGTTGCCGCCCGGACGTGGGCAAGTGATCTTTCACTTAAAGGATGTGGAGATCGTCTCACAACTCATTGAAGGCAACTTCCCTGATTATCAACATATCATCCCCAAGAGTTTCACCACGCGCACAGTCGTTGGCACACAAGGATTTTTGAATGCCTGCAAAGCGGCGGACATCTTCGCCCGCGAGAACGCGCATACGGCGCGACTTAAGATCACTCCCGGCGCAGAAATGACTCCGGGAATTTTAGAGATGACGGCGCAATCGGCAGAGACCGGCTCCAATGAAGCGAAGGTAGACGCCACCGTTGATGGCGGCGGTGTGGAAGTTGCCTTCAACGTTAAATATCTTGTGGATGCGTTGAATGTGATCAAAACACAAAACGTAGCGATTGAGACTTCAACCTCTACCGCGCCGGGCGTGATACGCCCTGTTGGTGGGCGCGATGATTATTTGTATGTGGTGATGCCAATGCGCTTAGGGAAATAGAAATTAGAAGTTAGTTGTTGGAAGTTAGAACGCAGGGCTACATGCTCTGCGTTTTTGTTGAATCATTAATCATTGAACTCTGCTCATGCCTTTAACCCCTCTCACCCTCGATCAACTCCGCCGCGTTAGCGATCCTGAGACGTTTAATTTCAACACGACTGCCGATCTTTCTATCGCTCCGGAGATCATCGGTCAGCCACGCGGCACACGCGCCATTGAATTCGGGATTGACATTGACAGCCCGGGCTACAACATTTTTGTTTTGGGCGAAGAAGGCACCGGACGCACCACTGCCATCGGTCGTTTCTTGCGTAATAAAGCGGCTCATCGTCCCACGCCTCAAGATTGGATGTATGTCCAAAACTTCGCCGAGCCTCATAAGCCGCGCGCGCTCAATTTGCCAGCCGGTCTTGGTTTGAGTCTGCGTGACGACATGAATGGTCTGGTGGAGCATCTCAAGCGCAGCTTGCCTCAAGCCTTTGAACAAGAAACGTATCTCGCCGAATACAACAAGATTCAAAACCAATTCGAATCAGATCGGGACATGATGTTTGCGACGCTTGCCGAAAAAGCTATGGCGGTAAATATCGCGGTGGTCAATACCGCCAGTGGTATTGCCATTGCCCCGACTCGCAACAACAAGCCGCTCTCGCCGGAAGAATTTGAATCGCTGCCTGAAGAAGAACAAAAAGAACTGGATGCGGCGCGCGAGCAGATCAAAGATGAAATGGAAGGCATGTTGCGCGTGCTGCGGAATGCCGAGAAGGCAACGCGCGAAGCGCAACGCCAATTGAATCAACGTGTAGCAACGTCCGTTGTGGATCGTTACCTTGATGAACTGAGGGCGAAATATACCGCTCATGGCGAAACCGTATTCTACTTAAATGAAGTGCAACAGGACATCGTGGATCATGTCAATGATTTCTTGCCAACAGATGATCCTAAAGATGATGCCGCCACTCAACCCCGACCTGATTTCCGCAGATACACTGTCAACTTGGTCGTTGACCACAGCAAGACCGAAGGCGCACCGGTGGTCGTTGAACTTAATCCAACGTTTGCCAAATTGTTGGGGCGCATCGAAAACGAATCTCGTTTCGGTGTGTTGCTCACCGACTTCACTTTGATCAAAACAGGCGCGTTGCACGCGGCGAATGGTGGCTATCTTGTTTTGCGCGCGCGCGATGTGTTCTATGAGCCTTTAGCGTGGGATGCGTTGAAGCGATCCATGATCTCCGCTTATGTCCGCACCGAAGACATCACCAGCCGCACCGGATTCGGCGCGACCAAGACTCTCGATCCCGAACCTATTCCGCTTGATCTCAAAGTGGTGTTAGTTGGCTCACCCGATATTTACTACGACCTGCTGCACCTCGATGAAGATTTCGGCACGATCTTCAAAGTGAAAGCCGATTTCGTAAGTGAGATGCCGCGCACGGATGAGAACGAACATCAATACGCGCTGTTCATTGCCACACGTTGCGCCGAAGAGAAACTGCGTCCCTTTGATCGCCGCGCGGTGGCGAAGGTGATCGAATATGGTTCGCGTTTGATCGGCGATCAATATAAGTTGAGCGTGCGTTTGGGCGAAGTGGCCGATCTGTTGCGCGAGGCGAATTACTGGGCAGGCATAGCGCAGCACGACGTGGTGAGCGTTGACCATGTCCTCAAAGCACTGGACGAGAAATTTTATCGTCACAACAAGACGGAAGAACTTTTGCGCGAGCGCATCCTTGAAGGGACGGTGTTCATTGACACCAGTGGGGCGGTGGTCGGGCAGATCAATGCACTCAGTGTTGTTGATTACGGTGATTACACCTTCGGGATTCCGTCTCGGGTGACGGCGCGTACGTTTGTGGGCCATGGCGGCATCAGTCAAATTGATCGCGACACGAACATGACGGGACCGATCCACAACAAAGGTTTGCTCACTCTGATCAGTTATTTTAATTCAACCTATGCCACCCAGCGCTCGGTTTCGTTCTCGGCGCAGATCACCTTTGAACAGAATTACAACGGCATTGAAGGCGATAGCGCCTCGTGCGCCGAGTTGTGCGCGCTGCTCTCAAGTTTGTCGGGACATCCCATCAAACAATCCATCGCCATCACCGGCGCGGTGAATCAAAAAGGCGACATCTTGCCGATTGGCGGCGTGAATGAAAAAGTGGAAGGCTTCTTCACCGTGTGCCACGCGCGCGGTCTTACCGGTGATCAAGGTGTGATTATTCCGCAGACCAACGTGCGCGATCTCATGTTGCGTGAAAATGTTTTAGAGGCAGTGAAAGAAGGCAAGTTCAACATCTATGCCGTTTCAACTGTGAGTGAAGCGATTGAAATTTTAACTGGCGTGCCGGCGGGCGAGCGAAAAGATGGCAAGTTCCCTGGCAAGACTTTGCATCATGCGACAGAGAAGCGTTTGCGCGAATTGGCGAAAGGGCATGATCGTGATCGCGATGAGGATGACAAGAAGCCGCAGAAGAAAAAACGCGCGGTGAAGAAAAAACC